>CAIQGA010000234.1 GCA_903871235.1 uncultured Chlorobiaceae bacterium | reverse complement strand
GACCTTGCGCTATCGAGTTGCAAGGTACGCTTTATCATTACCGTGCAGGCATTGCGGGAGGGGTGGGACTGCCCCTTTGCCTACGTCCTCTGCTCCGTTGCCGAGATGCGCTCCTCCACTGCGGTCGAACAGATTCTTGGTCGGATCATGCGGCTGCATCAGGCAAATCGGAAGCAGCGGGTAGAGCTGAACATGGCCTACGCCTTTTCAGCATCGAAAAATTTTGTTGAGGCGGCCAATGCCCTTGAAGATGCGCTCATTCAAAACGGCTTTAACCGCCAGGAGGCAAAAGAGCTGATAACCCGTATGCCAGCCGGTGAACAGGGCAGGCTTGACCTCTTCTTCAAGGTGTCGGAACCTCTGGCAGAAGCGCCACTCCTTGCAGGGCTGCCCGAAACCGTTGCCAATAAATTCACCTACGACGAACAGAGCAAAACCTGCACCTTTGTCGGCATCATGGAAGAGCCGGAGAAGTATGCCATTCTTGATTGCTGCACAACGCCGGAAGCGAGGGCAACTATCGAGCGCCTCTATCGCAAAAGTTGTGGCATACCGCCGGAACAGCCAAAAACAGCGGCTGAACGCGGCATTGACTTTTCGGTTCCTCTCCTCTCTGTGCAGCAGGGCGACCTGTTTGAACCCTTCGAGGAGAGCCATTTTCTTGAAATTCCGTGGAGACTCTCCAAATACCCGCCCGCCTTCACCGAGTCAGACTATGCAGCAAAGCAGTTTGACGGCAAGGTGATTGACATTGACGTTGACGATCGCGGCAAGGTCTCAAAGTCATTCCTCAAGGAGCTGCGCCACCAGATCTCTTTTCTGGAGCCGGACGACGAAGAGAGTGTGGCAACGCTGGTTCACTGGATTGACCGCAACATCCCGAATCGCGCCGATATTTTCCCGTCAGAGAGCGGCCCCTGGCTGATCAGTGTGATTCACTATCTCCTCAACGAGAGAACTATCACCCTTCAAGAGCTTTTCCACGACAAATACACCCTGCGCCAACGGATTGTTGCAAAAATAGATGCCCTGCGCAAAGCCGAGCGGCAGAAAGCATACCAGGCCTTTCTTCTGCCGGAATGCGCAACCCCGATTGTGGTAACGCCAGCCCGATGCTTCAGGTTCAAACCCGACGAATACCCCTGCAACGCAAAATATCAGGGCAGCTTCAAGTTCAAAAAGCACTACTACAAGGAGATTGCCTCCCTGAATGGTGAAGAGGAGGAGTGCGCAATCTACATCGATCAACTCCCCGAAGTTGAATTCTGGGTGCGCAACATCGAACGGCGCGAGTTCCACTCCTTCTGGCTCCAAACCTCCACCGACAAATTCTACCCCGACTTTGTCTGCAAACTCAAGGACGGGCGCGTTCTCGTTGTCGAGTACAAAGCGGAGACATCATGGAGCAATGCCGATTCAACAGAGAAACGCGTTTTGGGGGAGTTGTGGGAGATACGCAGCCATGGTACGTGTTTGTTTGTGATGCCCAAGGGGCGGGACTTGGCGGGGATTGGGGGGAAGATAAATGCGTAAAATAATTCGGATGCATACTCATGTCTCCCCAAAGTTAAAAAAATTGGGAGAAAAAAATCCAGAGGTGCTGCTTGATGTAGCCAATCACTCATCAGAGCGTCTGGCCGTGCAGCATACTGCCTTTATTGCGGCATGTGCCTATGTACTGGTTATTGTGTTTGGCACAACCGACCTCGACCTGCTGATCGGCAAGGGCATCAGGTTGCCGTTTGTGGATGTGGAGATGCCGATTGTCGGTTTTTTTGCTTTCGCACCATTTATACTGGTACTTGTCCATTTTAATCTACTCTTGCAGCTTCAGCTTCTGTCGCGCAAACTTTTTGCATTCGATGCAGCCGTGCAGCAGGATGAGACCATTGGTGGGCTGCGCGACCGCCTGCACATTTTTCCCTTTACCTACTATCTTGTTGGTCAGCCAAGCCCTCTGGTGAAGCCTTTCTTGGCGGTGATGGTCTCCATCACACTGGTGCTGCTGCCGCTTTTTGTCCTGTTTTCAATGCAGCTTGAGTTTCTGGCCTATCAGGACGAGAGTGTTACCAGGCTGCAACGTATGGCGATATGGCTTGATATTGCCCTGATCACGATTTTCTGGCCCACCATTATGCATCCAAAGGACGACTGGAAAAGCTATTGGCGCACGCTGATTGCGGTACATGTTCCCCGCCGAAGGGTCGTGCTTTCGTTCACAATGTTGTTTGGCGGTATTGTTCTTGTACTGTTTAGCGTGTGTGGAGTGCTTTTTTACCTTGGAGTATTGATATTACTGTTGTTGCCACTCTTGATCCCCTTACTTCGTGGGTGGAAAGCAACGCCTCGCGCTTTTAAGTATCTCATGTTGAATCCTTTTATTGCAGTTGTAATTGTGGGATCACCCTTATTTGTACCGAGTATTTTGAATTTAAATATTTTACCACTACTGTTTTGGTCTCTTTTGATGCTGTCATTTACCTTGTTATGGCACCACAATGCGCCTCGTGGTAGCTTTGTATTATTATTGACACTGTTTGCTGGTTCGTTACTACCACTTGCTTTTATGGTTGATGGGGAGGATTTCGAGCACTTTGTTGTTGACAAACAACTCGTACTTGATATTGACGCTATTCGATTTTTGGATAAACAATTTGGTCTTGGCTTTCGATTCAAAGATACTGGGCCACAAGACACGCTTTTATCTTTTATATTGACGGACAAACGTAGGCTTGACCTTGATGAACAACATTTGTTTGCCAAACCACCAAAACCAGAGACACTTGCGTTGATTCGTTCTGGTAAATGGGAGGAGGGGTTAACTCAGCTTGAGCCAATAAACCTGAAGCATCGCAACTTGCGTCATGCGCGTATGGAGAAAGCCATGCTTGTTGGTGCAGATATGAGGTCAGCAAATCTTCAAGGCACGAATTTGGAGGATGCAAATCTTCAAGGTGTGAATTTGGAGGATGCAAATCTTCAAAAGGTGAATTTGAGGACTGCAACGCTTGTTGGCGCAGCCATGAAATCAGCAAATCTTCAAGGGGCAGATTTGCGTGGAGCCAAGCTTCAAGCTGCAGACTTGGAGTCAGCAAATCTTCAAGGAGCGAATTTGAGTTCAGCAAATCTTCAGGGCGCATACTTGTGGGGAGTACAACTTCAGGGTGCGGATTTGAGTTCAGCAAATCTTCAGGGAGCGTACTTGGGTTCGGCAAATCTTCAGGGTGTGGACTTGTCGTTAGCTCAGCTTTATGCAGTTGATCTTAATAATGCAAAAACAACACTCGTTGATGTACGAGGAGTACAGTGGGTTCCTTTGGGCAAGAGCAGTGTTGATAAGCTTGTAAGGGAAGTATTACCATTTATAAATCAAGAGGCTCGGCATTTGGCTGTTGAAAGGTGGGAAAAAGCTATGAAACCGGATGCAGCAAAGCCGTTTATGGGATTAATTTTTGCGGAGCTGGACACTCCATTTAGTTATGTAAAACGGTATGATCCTCAAAATCAGAAAGAGTTTGCTGATTTTACTCGGCAGCTTCATGCCTATCTCGCAACTCTTGCTTACGAATCTCCCGAGATTGCACGGGGTATTATCCGTCAAATTCCGAAGCATAATGAACTTGTAGACGATGAAGTTCTAAAACTCAGGTTTTCTCGTTATGGTTTGGCGGCTGAGCTTAAAAAAAATCTGGATGACAAAAATTGCAAAGGGCTGCAAGGTTTAACGCGTGAAGAAAGAGATGAATTGAGAAATCTCAAGTAAATTGTGTAAAAAGGGCAAGACATGCTTGTAGAATTGCGACTTATAGCATTTCGTTTGATCAAGACACCACGCACAACATTGCTCTGTTGGTGGAGTATGCTGCTCAAAAACGGAGCTATCTATTTTTTGCAATTATAATTCAAGCCTGAAGTCCCTCTGAACCAGCTAAGCATCTCTCCTCGACAACCCTGTCTCATCGGCAAATTCCGATCAACGCTTGATGGCGCTACACCCCTAATAATTTTCTTGTGATTTGATATCAGTAAACCGCTACACGGTCTTGGTTTTTAGGTAATTTTACCTAAAAAATTGAAAAGTTGCTATATTTTGTTAAATTACGCAGGTAAATTTACCTAAGAAAATAAAATTTCGCACAACGTAATGAATGATAACGAGCTTAACATCTTTCTTCAATCTTTGCTACAGCCTTTAAGTAGCTCGGTTGAACCAAGTGCGGATACGTCTATAAAACAGCTTTTTGAGCGTCGTTTGGTCGAAGTTGGGCTGTCGCAATATCAAATAGAGAAGTTGTTGAATATCGAGCGTAAATCTCTTGAAGGTATTTTAGACCGCACAGCAAAAAGAGTTGATATAGTGAATGTCCTAAAGCTTGGTAGTTTTCTGAATCTTAATCCTGAAAAATTTATTGATATTTATTTAACAGAAATGTCACCAGAATCAATTGGTGAACTGGAAAGAGCAAGAAAGCTCAATTTTATTGCCAGTAATTTTGATTTAAAAAACCTTTACAAAGCACAGTTTATTGATTCAAAGACTGATTTTGATAAAATTGAAAACCGAATCAAATCTTTTTTTGGAATAGAAAATATATTTCAATACAATGATCAAAAATTATATCCATTATTTAGTCGAACCAATAGGTCATCAAATAATAAAATGCGAGATTTTTGGGTGAGATCAGCATATACTCATTTCCAGAAAATCAATAATAAAAACGAATTTGATAGGGCCTCTTTGGTTAGTTTGCTTCCCAAGATTAGGCAATATACAATGGATACGGAAAAAGGACTATTTGTTGTTTCTCAAGCACTGTATAATATAGGAATAACCATAATATATCAGCCATATCTTCCTACTGTTCAAGTAAGAGGAGCTACTTTTTTTGTAAATAATAAGCCGTGTATTGTCTTGACTGATCTTCAAAAAAACTACCCAACGATTTGGTTTGCACTGATACACGAAATTCATCATATTTTATACGATTTGGAGATAATACAAACAAACGTGTATCATCTTTCTGGAGAATTAGATCTCTTTTTAATCGGGGAAGATGAAGCAAATGATTTTTCCAGAGAATACCTTTTTTCC
Source organism: uncultured Chlorobiaceae bacterium (assembly GCA_903871235.1). GTDB lineage: Bacteria > Bacteroidota > Chlorobiia > Chlorobiales > Chlorobiaceae > Chlorobium. Next base: position 1,497 of record CAIQGA010000234.1, on the reverse strand, counting down.
GAAGAAAAAAGCAAATATATAGCACCGTTTATAAATAATGAATTAATTGTCAGAGAGTTTGCCAAAAAATCTCAAGTCCATCCAAGTTTTATTTATAGTTTTTATAATTACGATCGAAACAATCAGGGGTATCATAATGCCTGGAGTAAATACAAACAATATTTTCCGAATATCAAAAAAACAATAGAAAGGTTTAACACGAACCCTTGGGAAAAAGAAACTATCCAAGAGAGTGTTGATATGATTAAAGAAGCAGTCTTTAATATTATTTAAATAAATTATTATGAAAAATATGTCAACGTCAAAAATATCCAAAAAGAAAAAAAGTAATGATGAGGAAAAATTACTTATTCTTGCTCAAACTGATCAAGTAAAAGGAGAGCAGTTATTGGTTATGCCTGAAGGTTTAGTCACAGAGTATGAATTAAAGAATTTTGCGTTAGGATTGGATGATGATCCAGAAAAAAAATATGAGATATACTACAAAGGGATTACAAAACTGCTTCGAAGATACCTTGAGAAAGGAAAAGAGAATAAAATGGCAAGAGACTTTATCTATGAAGAAAAAAATACGTTTTTAACAAGAGGGAAAAGAAAAAAGCTGGATGGAACTCGTGGCGGAGATAGTCGTATGGGATATATTTCTGATCAAGAAGAACTACTCAATATTGTTATAGCATGGATAGTATCGAATGGTACAATGGTGGAGTTATTTTCTACATTGCGCGATTTAAATATCGCAAAAAATTATGGGAAACCTTCTGTTTAATATTTACTTGCCTTGTATTGATGCTGATGATGTGATTGAAGTTTCCCTAACAGCAACCTCCATTCGGGTTACGTATACCTCTTCATGCGAGCGTTTCTGGATCTCTTCACTGGATGCGGTCTCAAAGAATAACTCCAAGGCTTCACGAAGATTATCTCGGGCTTCTTCAATGCTCTCCCCTTGGCTTGTTATATCAAATTCTGGGTAAAGTGACACATCTCCCCTTCTTCATGCGTGATAATGACTGTCAGTTGCTTTCGTATGGATTTATTCGCGTGATCTGAAAATTTTCGAGCTTTTTTGAGACAGAAGGAGGAACTCTACTCGCCCCATGACGTTGTAGTAAAAAGGTAATAAAAATAATGGACTGCAAAGTCGATGATTTAGTATTTGCCGAGTTCTGAAAGAGCGTTATTGCTCCTTTTGTAATCTGGTACCAGAAAGCGGTCGCCGACAGCGTGAAAATCGTTCTGGTTAATGTTGCGGAATTTGTATAGTGGAAGTGCCGAGCTGGAGCTCAGCGCTCCCAGGGTACAGGTTTCAGAGCGGAAACACTGATGGATGAAATGCTGCAAGTTCAATCTGCTCCATATCATCTCTGGTTCGCAGGGTACGGAACTGGTTTACACCGTCAGGATTTATGTCACGAATGGGTTGCTTGTCGCAGTACCTGCTCAGCCCATCGGTTAAGACTTTGCTCGGTATGCGCTGCGGCCACACTGTAACAT
>CAIQGA010000233.1 GCA_903871235.1 uncultured Chlorobiaceae bacterium | reverse complement strand
GGAGAGAGAGGGGTTCGAACCCTCGATGGGAGTTAAAGCCCATACTCCCTTAGCAGGGGAGCGCCTTCAGCCTCTCGGCCATCTCTCCTAATACTTATAAGAACACTTACTCTGAAATATCAGAACCAGATTGCTCTTTTTTAATTCTTTCGTAAATTTCTTCTCTATGGACAGAAACATCTTTAGGTGCATTAACACCGATGCGAACTTGATTTCCTTTCACTCCAAGCACAGTAACCGTAACCTCGTCACCAATCATTAATGTCTCACCTACTCGACGAGTCAATATAAGCATGGCTTCGCACCTCCCTAATGTGTTAAAAACTTTCTACCCAATACAGGGTCAAACTTACGGGTGTAATATTAACATTTTTTTACATAAAAAAAAACTAAAACACGTGGTTAAGTCTAGCTTAAAGTATTATTTAAGCTTTCTAAATCATTATAAATAATTGCTGTATAACATTATTTTAAATTTTATGTTGCATGCTAATTTTTAATTAAATTAGTCTTTGCAAAGCAATAATTGCCGGCCACTCTTTTTCAGGGCTGGCGCTGAGAACGCCCGGGACAATCCGCTTAAACAACCCGGTTTTCAGGTGCCGTTGTGCAGCTCTTATCTCAGCATCATTGAGTTCTGCATAAAGGATCAGAGAGTCATCGACTGTCGTGTTTTTTCGCGATCTCTTCATTATTTTGTTCGGAATGTCGCGTTATTCGTCCTAATATGTCGGTTTTGTCGCAAACATCAGCTTAAACAAATTCTTGAGAAATGGCAACTGTGTCGAAATAATGCTGGACAGCTTTAAAAAGTATCATGATCTGAATTGAACCTGTAGTTTTGCCCTGAAAGGACAGTGCTCCCTTCTGTCGCAGTTATGGGTTTTGCTGGAACGTCCGTGCAAAACGCCACGCCAGCGGTTTCGAAGGACTTATAATGTCGCTACACTACCGTACCGCCATACTGTACACTACCATTTCGCCATGATATACAATCCCGTTCCGCCATCACCAACATCATCAAAAAAATAAATTACAGTGGGCTCCCTCGATTCGAGCAGACTTTCCAGCACATCGGCATCCATCACCAGCCCAGTTTGCCATTCCCGCTCGGCGGTTTTACCGATTCATACAACTGAGTCAGCCACTTGTACTCTGCCTCATAAGCTTCGAGAGCGTGGTCAGGTGACAAGGCTTCCCAAAGTCTGGAGAGCACCGAGTATTCAGCCGTAAATTTGTCGCGAGTGTTGTTGTCAGGCAGGCAATCCTGAGCGGCAATCAGGCCATGGGTTTCGCCGACATAGCGGCGGTTTGTGCGGTAGCTGTAATCTGGGTGTCGAGAACCATCTGCTCGACGGTGTTGGTTTCGTTATTCTGGAAGCTTGATTAAGCATGATAAACACAATAAAAAGAATCTTATTGTGTTTATAGCTATGAAAAACACAATAAAAAGAATCTTATTATGTTTATAGCTATGAAAAACACAATAAGATTCAGCTTGTTTAGTTTTTGTCAATAAAAACATCAAGATACTTGCGGAAAACAAAAACCCGGTTCCGTTGCCATCCGGTTTCTTCATGCAAGATACCAAGCTCTACCATCGTCCCTACCAGTTGATTTGCAGAATAATACTTGATGCCAAGGCAATCCGAAGCTTGATTAACACTGATCACCGGTTCCTTATAAAGACGAAGCAGCAAGCTGTGCACATTTTCTGCTCGTTTTCCCAAAGTAATCACCTGAGCATCAATCTCTTGTCGCAAAGCAAGAATACTTTTGAACGTTTGTTTGCCACTTTCGGCAGTCTCGGTCATTGCCTGAAGGAAAAAACGCACCCAGGAGCCAATATCATTCGACTCACGAACTCGGGTCAAGGCATCATAATATGCTCCACGATGCTTCTCCAAATGAGCTGAAAGATACAGTGATGGCTTGTTCAACAGACCATGGCTCACAAGGTACAGAGTGATCAGCAAACGACCAATACGGCCATTACCGTCGAGAAAAGGATGAATGGTCTCGAACTGATAATGACTGAGGGCGCAACGTACCAGATGTGGCACATGAATTGATCTATTGTGCCAGAATGTTTCAAGATCAGTGAGCAACTCTGGCAGATCCTCGTGATGAGGTGGAATAAAAGCTGCATCAGCCAACGAAGAACCGCCTATCCAGTTCTGGCTGCGGCGAAATTCACCTGGAGTTTTGCGCTCACCTCTGGCTCCAGCCAGAAGGCTCTCGTGTGTTTGGCGTAACAGTCGCATTGAAAGAGGCAATCGTTGCAGATCTGCAATGGCTCGATTCATTGCCTCAACATAGTTGCGAACCTCACGCCAATCGTCACGGCGTTCGGGGCGTATGGCTGACTCCTCCAGTACCGCCTCATCCATTTCGGTTCGAGTACCCTCAATACGGCTGGAGGTGTTCGCCTCTTTGATGATATGCATGTGAATAAAGAGATCCACATCAGGCACAATCATGGTGAAAGCATTTAACTCACCCAAGGCTCTGGTGGCATTTTCGAGCAGCACATTGATACGAGGATCATCCCAGCACCACTCCTGATTGATCGGTGTTGGCTGAAAACTCTTGTATTGAAATTGTTGCTTCCAGGTACCGGAAGTGAAGGATTCAAATTTCATAGTGTAATATTATAACTCTCCACCATTTTCCTGACGCTACGAAAATCGTTTTTAGCTCACTCTCCCCGCTTCATTCGTGCACGCCGGGCATCTTCGCGGCGAATAGCTGACTTGAGTTGCCGTTCGTTTAAAAATTCAACACCTGCCAGAACCATCTCCTTGGTTGCGCGACGCAGTACCCGCTCCACATCGGAGTGGCTCATTCCCTTGAACAGGTTGGCCACCTCGTTGTTATCGACCTCAAAATCCCGACGTACTCCCCTCAGTTTGCAGGCGAGAAGGCGACGCAACTGTTCCAGATTGGGCGGCTCAAAAACCAGTACTTCGTCAAACCGGCGCCATACGGCAGCATCAAGAATACTTTCGTGGTTGGTGGCT
>CAIQGA010000232.1 GCA_903871235.1 uncultured Chlorobiaceae bacterium | reverse complement strand
TTTCCATTGTTTTTCCCCCCCCCCCCCCCCCACTCGAAGCTTTGTAATGACGGTGATAGCCCGCAATGGCTGTACACTGTGGACTTAGGCAAAATGACGTATCAATTTGAGCGCCTTGTGGAGTACAGGCGAAATGGCTTTACCTACAGGCGACTGTTTCCTGTAAATCTTTGTCATGGATACTATGATGAAAAATGATAATCCTCATCCATTAGACCCCTCTGAGTTACGGAGGCGGGCTGAGGAGCGGCTGAAAAAAAGAGATGTCACTCCTGATTTTCTCCGCTCGAATGAAGAGTTGCAGCGTATGGTGCAAGAGTTCTCGATTCACCAGATTGAGCTTGAGATGCAGAATGAAGAGCTTCAGGATTCAAGGGATGAAATCGAGAGGGAACATAAGCGCTACATCAGTCTCTACGATTTTGCGCCGATCGGCTATCTGACGCTTGCCCGAGACGGCACGATACGGGAGGCAAATCTTACCATAGCCAGAATGCTCTCTCTTGAGCGTTCGCGTCTGTTGGGGTCCCGTTTTGAAAGCTTTATTGACTATCGAGACCTCACGGTATTTAAAAGCATGGTAGACAGGGTGTTCCTGAGCAGAACGCAGGAACACTGTGAGATTATGATTGAAAAGAATGGCACCACAAATAATCCCAATAAACTCCAGCAAACGATTCGGTTAGACGCCATCATCACCGATAATCTGCATGAGTGCCGCCTCTCGCTCACCGATATCAGCGATACCCGGCAGGCTTTAGACGCTCTGAAAACGAGAGAAGCAGAGTGCAGATGCTTGTTTGAAGCTAAAGAGGCATTACTGAAAAGTGAGAAGCAGTTCAGAACGCTGTTCAACAGCCATTCAGCAATACAGGCTTTACTCGATGCAGATACCGGAAAGGTACTCGATGTCAATAAAACAGCCGCAGAGTGGTATGGATGGAGCGTTGAGGAGCTCAAGCAGATGTATACCCGTGATATCAATACTCTTTCGCAGGCAGAGATTGAAAAAAGCCTGCAAACAGTAAAGTCAAGAGAACACAATACCTTCACAGGGCGCCACAGAAGGGCTGACGGCTCCATTCGTGATGTAGAGATATACCGTAACAGGATAGAGATCGACGGGAAGCCTGTTATACACGCCATTATCCTTGATATCACGGAACGCAAACTGGCAGAGGCGGAACTTGAGCGGCTGAATCATGTCCTTATGGTGAGTGACCAGTGCAATAAAGCGCTGATTCATGCAGAAGATGAGCATGAATTGCTGCAACAAATTTGCAGCATCATTGTTGAATCGGGGGGGTACAGGATGGCGTGGGTTGGTTTTGCCGTTGATGATGAGGTAAAAAGCTTGCCACTTGTGGCCTCGGCAGGCAGTACTGGTGATTATTTTGAGTCGATTACCATATCCTGGGGTGGTAACAAGTATGGGCAGGGGCCTGCAGGAACGGCAGTACGTACGGGGCAACCGTTTTCTGTGAATCATATTCTGACTGATCCACAGTTTGATTTATGGCGTAATCGGGCAATAAAAAACGGGTATGCGGCTATTCTGGGGTTACCCTTATCGATCGACAACCGTGTGGTTGGGGCATTGACCATTTATTCGGAACAGCCAGACGCCTTTCATACTGGCGAGACCTTGCAGCTCACTTCAATTGCAGATAATCTTGCTTTTGGTATCAAGATGCTTCGAAAGGGTGATGCGCTCAGAAAAAACGAGGCCAAGTTCAGAACCTTCTTTGAAGCCAATCCCGCAACCATACTTCTTGTTGATCCCAACACAGGCACCATTGTTGATGCTAATTCTTCGGCAGCAGACTTTTATGGATGGTCAGTTGATGACTTGAAAAAGATGAGCATAGCGCACATAAACCCCACAACTCCCTCTGAAGAGATCAAGCGCAATCTTGAAAAAACCAAATCAGCAGGGCTGGGAAAGTTTTCATTTCGTGATATCAAAAAAAGTGGCACAGTGCATGATGTTGAAGTGTTCGCTACAAAAATAGTGGCTGAGGAGAAAGAATTACTCTATGCAATCCTTTTTGATGTTACTGAGCAAAAGCGCTACGAACAGATTAATGCATTCCGGCTTCGTCTGCTTTTGAATGCAGAGACTGAGACCGTAGAGCAACTGCTGAGAACAACGCTTGATGAGGCAGAACTGCTCACGGGAAGCTGCATAGGCTTTCTTTTCTTTGTGGCTGAAGATCAAAATTCATTGTTACTGCAAACGGTTTCCACCAATACCTTGGCGAATATGTGCAAGGCTGAAGGCAAGGGGCAGCACTATCCGGTAGACAAGGCGGGTGTATGGGCAGATGCCCTGCGGGAACGCAAAGCCATTATTCATAATGATTATCCTTCACTCAAACATCGCAAGGGTATGCCGGAAGGCCATGCCGAAGTCACGCGGGAACTGGTGATTCCGATTATTCGTGACGCGAAAATCGTGGCCATTATAGGAGTCGGCAACAAAATGACTGATTACGAGCAGAAAGATATTGAGTGGGTAGAGCTTCTTGTCAATCAGGCATGGGATATTGTTGCAAAAAAGATTGCTGAGGAAGAACAAGAAAAAATGCACGCACAGCTTCAGCAAGCGATGAAGATGGAGATGATTGGGCAACTTTCGGCGGGAATTGCGCACGAAATCAATAACCCACTCAACTACATCACCCTCAACGAATATAACCTTGAGGATGATTTTGACGATCTTTGTCAGCTTGTGAACCAGTACCGCCGAATAATTGATAAAGTAGCCGCTGGCAATGTTGACAGCGAGGAGGTAGAGCGACTCCGTAAAAAAGAGCAAGAGCTTCAGATTGACCAACTGCTTAAAAGCATTCCTGCAACGCTTGAAAACTCAAAAAACGGAATTGAACGAATTACTACTATAACCCGCAGCATGAAGAGCTATTCTTTCAAGAATGTGCTGAAGAATATCAGTGCACTTGATCTTAACAAGGTGGTTCATGAAGCCCTCGTTATTGCAAAACATGAATACGGTGACATTGCTACTATTGCCTTAACGCTGGGAGAGCTTCCACCCCTCTTTTGCGATCCCTCACAAATCAATCAAGTGGTGCTCAACCTTGTCATCAACTCAAGCCATGCGATCCGTTCACAAAGTCGAAACGGTTCAGGGCTGATAGCAATCAAAACATGGGCTACGCCGGAAAACATCTTTTTCTCGATTACTGATAATGGCCCGGGAATTTCTGAAGAGATACAAAAGAAAATTTTTGACCCCTTTTTTACCACCAAAGAGCAAGGCAAGGGAACCGGCCTCGGTTTAAGTATCAGCCATGAAATTATTGTGAAAACATATCAGGGAACCTTTTCGGTAGACTCGTCTTCTGAGGGAGGTACAACATTTACCTTTTCACTGCCCATACAAATTGCCCCAAAACTGCTTTTGGATTCTGAAAAGAGCTAAAGCGAGCGGGCATCACTTTGCGCACCGGTTATTTAGCGCTATGAAGAGAGCTACTCTCGTGTTGCCACTGTGCTACTCTACCGCTTCAAGGCTGGCTACCTCGCTTTACGCTGCGATGCGGTCGGGTTCCATGGTGCGAACGCCTTTGCGGCGTGGGTGGCTTGTTTTTCGGGGATGGTGGATACTGTGACGTTGGGTAGGCTGGCGGCTATCGTTTGCCATTTTTCGCAAACTCTTTTCGGAAAAAGCCAGTCTGACTGTCGTCAGATATATTTTTGAAAAAAATTGCTGTGCTTGGCTGATATACGCCTAACGTAGAAGTCACTGGCGCTACGCGACTTTATGGCGCAGCGTCCATGTGGTCTGCCGGGTTAGGCGAGCTATTTGAGGACATAGCTCGCAAGAACGCTTTGCACTTCATAGATGCTTAGCTTTTTATTGAATTGCTTTTGAATTGGCTCGGCGGTGCTCGAAATCCAGATTTTTAGTTCAGCATCT
>CAIQGA010000231.1 GCA_903871235.1 uncultured Chlorobiaceae bacterium | reverse complement strand
GGTTTCGAGGCTTCGAAAGCTATCGAACAAGGATCCTCTTTTACTGTGGTAAGCTGGATATGACAATCTAACGGCGCAGTAAAATGAAAATTCTTTTCCATTAAAACCTGCGGAGAGCCCTTTTAATGAAATCTTTTTCATCTTCCCCTCCCCTCAATCATACTCATCTCGATTCTCAGATTCGCCTCTGACAGTTTCTCATATCGCTCATAATCGAATTGCGAACGCACTGCGTTCGTAATTGTAACCCCTTTATAAAAAAGCCAGTTACGCCTAAATCGGCCAACTGAAAAACTCTTCCCGTAACCGTTTACAAATGCTTGTTTCATCCAATCATCCCCCTCAACTCCAACAGCTCCCGTACAATGCCGCTCTGAATGTTGGACAGTTCAGCTTCATCCATCTCCCCCACTTCTGCGGCAATCAGTTTGTTGAGAATTACCGATGGGCTTTCGTAGATGATCTCTTCAAAAACATCGGTTTTGTAGCGGGAAAGTGAGAGATCGTAGCCTCCTTCACCCTGAATTTCTACACGTGGAACACTGAACCATTTTTGGGTTCTGTCGCTCTCTTGCTCAGCGTTTCGCTGCTTGTATTTCTCTACAATGTCGAGCAGATCGCCGCAACCCTCCTGCTTGCTGCGTTTGTCGTCAAGGGAGTAACCATCGGAGTGCATGTCGTAGAACCAGACCTGCTCTGTGGCGGGTTTGGTGACCTTGTCGAGCGGGCCCCACACTTTGGTGAAGAGCAGGATGGAGGTTGATACACCTGCGTAGGGCTTGAAAACTCCGCTTGGCATGGTGATGACGGCTTTGAGGTCGCAGCGCTCAACCAGCAGCTTGCGCAGTGCCTTGAATGCCGTGCCGGAGCCAAAGAGGACGCCTTGTGGTACAATGACGCAGGCGGTTCCTCCCTTTTTGAGCAGCCGGTAGATGTTTTCGACAAAGAGCAGCTCTGTTTTGGTGGTGGAGAGGGTGAAGCTTTCGTTGATGTCGCCTTTGTCGATGCTGCCGGTAAAAGGAGGGTTGGCCATGATGATGTCGTAGCATGACTCCTCGGTAAAACTCTTGCTCAGGGTGTCTTTGTAGTCGATTTCCGGTTCATCAATGCCGTGCATCATGAGGTTCATGAGGCCAAGGCGCACCATGGTGCTGTCGATGTCGTAGCCGAAGAGCGTTTTGCTGAGAATGGTTTTGGCATCTTCGGTCAGCCCGGCAGAGACGGAGGTGCGGATAAAGCCATCTTCGTCCGCCATGAGATCCTTGGTTCCGGCACGAATGGCGAGTTGTGTGACGATGTACTGCCATGCTCCGAGCAGGAAGCCGCCTGTGCCACATGCGGGGTCGGCAATGGTGTGGCCAAGCTTGGGCTCAACCAGTTCGGCCATCAGCTTGATGATGTGGCGAGGGGTGCGAAACTGCCCGTTTTTACCGGCGGCGGCAATTTCGGAGAGCAGGAATTCATAGACGTCACCCTGAATATCCTGAAATGCCTGCCCCTTCTCATTCGACTCCTTTTCGATCACCTCAAAGATCTCGTCAACCGTTTTGACTGCTTCAACGAGGAGCGAAGGCTTGGGGATGATAAAGACCGCATTTTTGATATGGCGGCTGAACTGCGACTCGGCACCGTCAAGCTCTTTGAGAAAGGGGAAGACCTGTGTCTGCACGTGGGTGAGCATCTCTTCGGCCTGCAGATGTTTGAATGCACTCCAGCGGAGGGTGCTTTTGTCTATCGCATAATTGAATGAATTTGATTTTCCACGGTGTTCCCTCGGGATCCACACTCCCTCAAATTTTGAGGCGTAGGTGTCGCCCGCCCATTCGGCGCTTGCCTGCTTTTCAAGATCCTGATCGTCCATCCGCTTCATGAAGAGCAGATAGGTGATCTGTTCAATAGCAGTGAGCGGGTTGGATATGCCGCCGCTCCAGAACTTGTTCCAGAGTTGGTCTATCTTCGATTTCAGTTCAGGGTTGTGCTGGAGCATCGTCTTGTATCTGTACTATTTATGGTGAACTCTTGCTGTTTGTTCATTGTCTGTTCTGTTTCAAAAATGTTTGACCTTGCGCGGTTGTTCGGTTTCATAATTTCGCTTGCTCTCCATAATTCAGCACATTAGCTCCCGACTTATGCGGTTACTTGTCCGGTTACTTGTTTATCCATGGATTCTGGCTATTAATCTTCGTTTAAATTCTTTAAATGGCTTGACCCTTTTGCGGTAAGCCGGTACTTTTGCAGGCGGCTGCCGGGCTTTTCAGGAAGAGTATAGGCAATAAGCTCCCGATCAAGCAACTCCTTTATGGCTCGCTTGAACGCCCCTGTTTTGGTATCAAGACCAAGTATTTCGATAAG
>CAIQGA010000230.1 GCA_903871235.1 uncultured Chlorobiaceae bacterium | reverse complement strand
GCCAAATATTTACCACCCAATATTCTGAGCAATCATGACCTCGAGCGCATGCTTGAGACCAATGATGAGTGGATTCGTTCAAGAACAGGCATCAGCGAGCGCAGGATACTCAATGACCTGGAAAAACCAACCTCGTACATGTGCGGGGAGGTTGCCCGGCAGCTTCTTGAAAAAAGGCAGATAGATGCCACCGAGATAGAGCTGATCATTGTGGCCACCATGACGCCCGACATGCTCTTTCCCTCCACGGCCTGTTTCACGCAGAAAATCATCGGAGCCAGCAAAGCCTGGGCCTTTGACCTCAATGCGGCCTGCTCCGGTTTTCTCTACGCACTGAACGTTGGAGCGAGCTTTATCGAAAGCGGAGCCCACAAAAAGGTGATGGTCATCGGTGCCGACAAGATGTCGTCGGTTATTGATTATACCGACCGCTCCACCGCCATCCTTTTTGGAGATGGTGCTGGCGGCGTCATTCTTGAACCGGCAAAAGAGGAGGGATACGGCATTCTCGATACCCGACTCTACGCCGATGGAACCAACGGCACCGATCATCTCTACATGCTGGGAGGCGGCAGCCGTAATCCGGCAAGCCATGAGACGGTCGATAAAAAAATGCACGCTATCCGCCAGGACGGTCGCCAGGTCTTCAAGGCCGCAGTCATGGCCATGGCCGAGGTCGCCGGTGAAATTATGAGCCGCAACAACCTTACGGCTGATGATGTCGATTACCTTGTGCCCCATCAGGCCAATCAGCGCATCATCGATGCCACGGCAGAGCGGATGGGCGTTGACGAGAAGAAGGTTGTTTCGAACGTCGCACTCTACGGCAACACAACGGCTGGCACCATACCAATATGCCTGGCTGAACTTGACGAATCGGGGAAACTGCACGCAGGCTCAAACCTGGTACTGGTCAGTTTCGGCGCAGGCTATACCTGGGGCGGCACCTATATAAAATGGCAGTGAACGAAATAATTCACCTCTTTACTGAACAATTGCATTCATGAAAGCATTCGTTTTTCCGGGACAGGGTTCACAGTATTGCGGCATGGGCCGTGACATTTTTGAAACATTTCCCGCAGCCCGCGAAATGATGGAGCGGGCAAACACCATCCTCGGCTACCGAATCACCGACATTATGTTTTCGGGCAACGAAGAGGAGTTGCGTCAGACCCGCTATACCCAGCCAGCCATCTTTCTGCACAGCATTGCTGCAGCAACCCTGCTCGGCAGAGGCGATACGGCCATGAGCGCCGGTCACAGCCTCGGAGAGTACAGTGCGCTCTGCTTTGCGGGCGCCATCAGCTTTGATGATGCCATCCGCATTGTGGCCAGACGGGGAGAGCTGATGCAGAATGCAGGCAAGGTACATCCCGGAACCATGGCGGCCATTATCGGTATGCCCGACAGCGCCCTTGAGGCTCTCCTTGCTGAAGCAAGCCAGGAGGGAATTATTCAGGCGGCTAATTTCAACTCTCCCGGCCAGGTTGTCCTCTCCGGGGATATTGCTGCGGTCAAAAAAGCCATAGAGCTGGCACCTTCCAAAGGAGCCCGTATGGCAAAAGAGCTGGTCGTTTCAGGAGCCTTCCACTCCCCTCTCATGCAACCCGTCGAAGAGGAGCTTGCGGCTGCACTTGCCGAAATTGAGATAAAAGATGCAGAACTACCGGTCTGCATGAACGCTGTTGCCGCGCTGGTCACCGACGCCACTGAAATTCGCAAAAACCTGCTTCTGCAACTGACAAGCTCCGTGCTCTGGTCACAATCGGTTGAAGTGATGGTCAAGAGCGGAGCGACAGAGTTTGTTGAAATCGGCCCGCAAAAAGTGTTGCAGGGATTGATCAAGCGTATCGACAAAACCGTCGCCATTCGGGGAATCGACACGGCAGCAGATCTTCTGCCTCTGGTTTAAGAATTGTATTTATTTGTGTGTACGAAGCCATTAACATCAACCGACAACAACCATGTTTGAAGGAAAAATTGCTCTTATCACCGGAGCAGCCAGAGGAATCGGGCAGGCAATCGCTTTTGATCTGGCTGCAAGAGGCGCCGATATTGTTGTGTGCGATATCAAGGCTGAATGGCTGACGGAAACCGCCGAAGGTGTTGAGAAACTGGGCAAAAAAGCCTACTGCTTTGAACTCGATGTCACCAACGCCGAGGCCGTGCAGAAGGTTGTCAACGACATTGCCGCCGCAACGGGAAGAATCGACATCCTTGTCAACAATGCAGGGATTACCCGTGACGGACTTCTCATGCGGATGAGTGAAGAGGACTGGGATGCCGTTCTGACGGTCAACCTGAAAGGAACCTTTGTCTGCACCAAGGCGGTCAGCCGCATCATGATGAAGCAGCGTTCAGGCTCAATCATCAACATCGCCTCAGTCGTTGGACTCATGGGCAATGCTGGCCAGGCCAACTATGCCGCATCGAAGGGAGGCGTCATTGCCTTCACCAAATCGGTCGCAAAAGAGCTTTCATCTCGCAACATCAGGGCCAATGCCGTCGCTCCAGGCTTCATCTCCTCGAAAATGACCGATGCGCTCTCCGATGAAGTTCGCCAGAAAATGCTCGATGCAATCCCGCTCTCCAGCTTCGGCACACCGCAGGATGTAGCCAATGCCGTTGCATTTTTGGCTGGCGACCAATCCTCCTACATCACCGGCCAGGTTCTCAGCGTCAATGGCGGTATGGTTATGTGATTTGGGCAAGCCTCTTTTCTTTGTATATTGTCGAACTTTTTCATTTTTTTTTATCTACATCCAACAATTAATCAGGAGAACACGCAATGACCGAAGCAGAAATCAAAGACAAAGTATACGATATTATCGTCAGCAAGATGGGCGTCAACAAAGATCAGATCAAGATGGAATCAAAATTTTCAGACGATCTCGGTGCAGATTCACTTGATACCGTTGAACTAATCATGGAACTTGAGAGCGAGTTCGGCGTACAGATTCCTGATGAAGATGCTGAAAAGATCGGCACCGTCCAGCAGGCTATCGACTACATCGTCAAAAAGAAATAAGCAATTCCCCCCACAGGAAAGCAGGCAAACGGAAACCAGTTAAATCAGAACCCATGGCTCAGGATCGTAAAAGGATAGTTGTTACCGGAATAGGAGTTCTCACTCCTATAGGTCTTACCAAAGAGGATTTTTGGCAGGCACTCTACGAAGGAAAAAGTGGAGCCGCGCCTATAACCTATTTCGATACAACCGATTTTTCGACAACCTTTGCCTGCGAACTTAAAGGATTTACAGCTTCGGAGCATATCGACAGAAAATCTGCAGACCGCATGGATCCCTTCTGTCAATATGCTGTTATTGCTGCTGGCCATGCACTGAAAGATTCCGGGCTTGATCTTACGGAGATTGACCCGCTCAGAATCGGTGTGGTGCATGGATCGGGCATTGGAGGAATGACCACCTACGAGCAGCAGTTCAAGAATTTTCTGGAACGTGGCCCGAAACGAATCAGCCCCTTCTTTATTCCCATGCTTATCCCCGACATCGCTGCCGGGCAGATTTCAATCCGCAACGGACTCCGGGGTCCAAACTATGCAACCGCTTCCGCCTGCGCAACATCGCTCCATGCCATCATGGACGCCTGTATGCTCATTCAGGCAGGTATGGCCGACTACATGGTTTGTGGCGGATCGGAAGCACCGATAACGCAGATGAGTGTTGGTGGCTTCAACTCAGCCAGAGCGCTCTCTACGGCCAATGACCGTCCACAGCAAGCCTCCCGTCCTTACGACCGTGACCGTGACGGCTTTGTCATGGGCGAAGGTGCCGGATCGCTCGTTCTCGAAACACTCGAATCAGCAAAAGCCCGTGGAGCCAAAATCTACGGAGAGATCGTCGGTGTAGGAGCAACCGCCGATGCTTATCACCTCACTGCACCGCACCCTGAAGGCATAGGAGCAGTCAATGCCATGAGAACAGCACTTGCCATGGCAGGTATTACGCCCGAAAAAATTGATTATGTCAATACCCACGGCACCTCCACCCCACTCGGTGATGTTGCAGAAATTGCAGCAATCAAAACCGTTTTTGGTGAGCACGCCTACAAGCTCAACATCAGTGCAACAAAATCGATGACTGGCCACCTGCTCGGCGCTGCCGGAGTGGTTGAGTCGATCGCCTGCCTGCTTGCCATGCAGCACCAGATTGTTCCGCCAACCATCAATCTTGACAATCTTGACCCGCTGGTTGACCTCGACGTAACACCGAACACACCAAGACCTCGCACTATCGAATATGCGCTCAACAACGGCTTCGGCTTTGGCGGGCACAACGGCTCGCTGATTTTCAGGAACGGTTCATCGCTCTGAGGCAGTACCGTTGCTGGCTTTGGAAAAGTTTTGGCAAAAGCTGAAGGGCTTGGGTGATAATACGGAGAAAGCTTGCGGCACAGAGAGTACGCTTTCATTGGAAACTGTTGCTTTTTTGCAACAACTGGTCGGGGAATTGGGCTGCAATGCCCGACTTTACCAGACGGCACTGACCCACCGCTCCGTTGTGCATGACCCGGCCACCATCGGCATGGTCGAATCGAACCAGCGCCTTGAATTTCTTGGCGACTCGGTGCTCGGTATGCTGATTTCCGAATACCTTTTCAAAAGCTTTCCCGAAAGTGCCGAAGGAGAGCTCTCAAGCAACCGCGCCAAAATTGTCAACAGCAAATCCCTTGCCGGTTTTGCCCGAAGCCTCAACCTCGGCGACTATCTCATCCTCGGAGAATCGGCAGATTACCATAAAATCCGGAGCAGCGAATCAGCCCTTGCCGACGCCTTCGAATCCCTCATCGGTGCCATCTATCTCGACAAAGGCATCAAGGCTGCTTACGATTTTGTGATACACCACATCATTGAACATGTCAATTTCAAGACGATTGTAGCCGCCGAGCATAACTATAAAAGCCGCCTCATCGAACACACCCAGTCGAACCATCTGCCCCCTCCACTGTACACCGTGATAACCGAAATCGGCGCAGAGCACGAAAAGAGCTTTACCGTATCAGTAAGCTGCAGCGACCAGATCCTCGGAACAGGCACCGCCCAACGGAAAAGAGATGCCGAACAGCTTGCCGCCAAAGAGGCTATGGAGCGCATTCATCTCACCCTGAGCTAAAAATCTTCTCTCTCGGTAGGACTACTTTTGCGTAATAACGTTAGATTATGGTCATGAAGTAGTAATTTCTTTCTAACAAAGGCCATGACGAGAAGCGTCACCATAACTCTTTTCCATTAAACCGTATTGGACAGCTATGGTCCGTATTCAATAAAAGGATGAACAGATGCCAACTATCTCAATGTTTTTCGGAATCCTGATTTCAATTTTTTATGGCGACGATGAACAACACCATACTCCGCACGTTCATGCACGATACTAGGGAAAAAGTGTCTCGATAGCCATTGAGGATGGGAGTCTTCTTGCTGGAAATATCCCCCATCGGCAGCTTCGGATGGTTCAAGTATGGATAGACATTCACAGAGAAGAGCTTATGGCTGACTGGGAACTTGCATGCGCCGGTGAAGAGCCATTTCGGATCGCACCACTTCAATAAAGGAGGATATTATGGAACAACTTCTTGATGTTATAAAGGTAACAACTCATAACGACTACACCCTGGAACTTGTTTTTGAGAATGGAGAGAGGAGAATATTTGACATGAAGCCATTTTTCGACAAAAAGCCCTTTACCAAGCTCTGCAACTCCCCACTCTTCTTCAAGGCATCTGTCCAATATGGCACTGTAGTCTGGCCAGGAAATCTTGATATTGCACCGGAGACTCTTTGGAATCGGTCTGTACCTGCTTAAATCCGGATCACTACAAGGCGACACGATTGTTGCCTCTGGCCTGTACAAATAACTCGCACACTCTTCATACCTCAAGCGCCGCCCCATACACTTTCAGCCAGGCGACCTGTTTTTGATACTCAGGATAGTACTTGTCAACCTCATTCCAGAACTCCGCATTGTGCCTTTTGTGTTTGAAGTGACACAATTCATGGACGATCAGATAATCAATAACGCTCGCGGGAGCCATCATGATCTTCCAGTGGAAATTGACTTTTCGTTTTCTATCAGAACAGGATGCCCATCTCCTCTGTAATTCCAGCACTGCAATCTCTTCACTGGATAGCCCCATCATTTCAGCATATTTCTTGACGCGAGGAGGGATAAACTTGTAGCCACGCTTCCGGTAAAACTCCTTGAACAATCCATCAAGCGTTACACGTGATGCTTCTGGTGCATAAAAATAACGCCCTTTGAATTCGATCTCTTTTGTCTCTGCATTGAATTGCAGGTAATAATTCCTGCCCAAATAAAGAAACGATTGCCCGTTTACCGGCTCACGCTTTGTGGCATGTTCGTTCAGCAGTTCGCGCTTGGCCTGATATTTGTAGATTTTATACTCATTCGCCTTGAGAATATTGTTGATGGTCTGTTCTGTGGTGTTTTCAGGCACAAGCAGAGAGAGCGAGCCGTCGCGCTCCAGGTAAATGCTGGCGGTCTTCCTTTTGCTGTGCTTGACAGCTATCTTGAATGCAACGGTCATGAATGACGAATCTCCGATTCCCGCTTTTCGGCAAGGCTGATGAGTTCAGCGGTAATTTTTGCCGCTTTGGTTTTTATACCATCAATCCCGCAATAGTCAAGCTCATCGCGAAGATCACTTTCAAGTTGCCGTCGTTCATCTGGTCTCTGCCAGCAATTGGGAAGCATGATAAACTCCTTGATACGAACATAGAGCAACTCCGCAATTGTGCCGGCACGCTCTACGGTATCAGGATTTTTTTTGTCAATGTCAGCTTCCAGGACAATCAGCTCAAAAAACGGAATGGCATGTTGATGAACAATACTCGTTTCATCTTTTCGGCCCTCACCGATAGCAGCCCGCAAATTGGCAAGTTCTGATACCATAACATCCCAATGCTCTTTGTGAGCATCAAGTATTCGTTGCAGGCGCTCATTGAACAGGGTATAGAGTGCCGGGTCTTTGTCCATGTTGACCTTTATATGCCAGCGGATAGCATGTTCCATCTCTGAAGCCCTGGCTTTGCCCGATTTATTGTGCGCACCAAGATTTTTGGGGAAATCCTCAGATAACAGCATGACCGGCGGAATCCTGGGGTTTATTCCTTTTGATTCGAGATACTTGTCAATCAGTTTTCTCACCTTTGCACCGGCCCACTTCAAATCAAGGGTTTCATCTTTGTACCGGTTGCGCATACGCATCAAGAGGTATCCCATCCGTTTGGCCGCCACATAATACTCTTTTGCCATTGACGCATTGAAAAGGAGGTCAAGACTGTCAAAAAATGCCTTGATACAGGTGTCGAACTGTGCACGAAACTTTACCTCAGCCCCCAGCGCCACGCAGTTCTCAACCAGCTCCCACTCCTCCTCTTCATCCACCATTTTCTGCTGTACAAATTGCTCAATCTGCTTGACCCCATAGTCCTGAAATAACTGGAGCAGGCGACGAAAACGGGACTCAAGAACCGGGATCTCCTTATCCAACCCCCTGAAGTAGACACTTAAATCTTCAAACTCTTTCTCGTCAGTTGCCGTGTAGATAGCAAGAGCCGCCTTCAAGTGCGAGGCAACGCCGAAATAATCAACAACAATGCCATGCTCCTTGACATAGCCGCTCTTCATCACCTTGGTACGATTGACACGCGCAATTGCCTGCATCAGGTCATGTTCGCACAGATTTTTATCCAGATACATCGCCTGCTCAATCGGAGCATCAAAACCGGTCAGCAGGCGGTCGCAGACACAGAGAATGGCAACGCCTGATTCCGGTTTATCATAATTGAAATCTTTTTTGAAACTCTCGACTGCATCCATGTCGGCGGCATCTCTGCGCGCCCTTGTGATGTAGCCAAGTTCATTGTTGTCTGACATGGTGACCACAGCGCACACTTTCAGAAACTGCATCTGTTGGAGCAGCTCTTCGTCGCGCTCGCTTGCAGGTTGTGACAGCTCCTTGTCAATCCGCACCCTGATTGCCTCCTCAAGCTCTTATGTGTACCGACATGCCGCCACAATCGAGGTGGCCACAACCTGTGCTTTCAAACCGTTGGGAAGCACCTCCTGCGT
>CAIQGA010000229.1 GCA_903871235.1 uncultured Chlorobiaceae bacterium | reverse complement strand
GGCAGGATGGTCAGCGAGGGATGTTCAGAAAAATAAACAGATTGAACGACAACTGCGGGACGAGGCTTACCGTAATCACCCTGTAGTGCTGGTAACCAGATCTCCTCTCTTCATGCTACCCAACCTTCGCGGTCTGCAGCATCATCAAGAAAATTAAGGAGTTCTTTTTCATGCGGATCTTGTTTGACCACCAAAGATTGCCGCCTGCACTCCTCTGCAAAACAGGAACGACGTGTATCGGGAACCCATATCTGGATCGGTTGCATCCCCTCCGCACGCAATTTCGCCCTGTGCTTATGCACTCGTTCAAGAACTCTGCTCATGTGTTTTATTCATAATTCGCGATCTTCCTTGTTACATATAACGTACATAATGAATTTGTTACGCGCTGCAATATTTTTTGCAGAAACAATCAATCAGGCAAGTATGCTCTCCACTGTGCATAGCAAGTTCAACCCTGATGCGTCAGCTTGTCCTGCAGATCAGTTCGTCCGGGAAAGATGTTTTTTCATGGAAAATAAGCTGCGGTTGATCCACGCGGCAATTGAGGGGGAGAGCTGTGCATCGATTTGGATGATCATGCTGCTATGACAGGATGGTCAAGTTTTCTGCTTGCATATTTCAGCGCAGCAAGAATATCTTCTTTTTCGAGATCGGGCAGTTCTTCAAGTATTTCTGTATGCTGAGACCATTCGCCAACAGATCAAGGATATCGATTACCCGTATACGCAATCCCCTTATGCATGGTCGTCCACCACACTGTTCGGTATTAATTCTCCTATGCTGAACATTTTTCCGATTTTGAGCCAATTATTTGGTCAGGTGGTTCTTGATCAAATCAGAACCGTTGATAAATCGCGGTTGGTTCACAAACTCGGAGAAATTGACTCCAAAACAAAAGCGAAGGTATTGGCAGTTATTGCTGAAATATTTGCTCCATAGTAACTGGCATCCCTACCGGTTAACTGTCCCGATAAGTTCGTAGGCAGTAGTCTCGCTGATGGTTGCCATGCAGAATGAGCCGACGGTGACCGAGGGTGCATCTTCTTTGTGGCTTTTTTTGCGCAAAATATATTGTATACTTACAACGCGCCTGTAACTTATTTACTGTTTTGATTATCCGAATATGGTTGTTTTAAGGGAAGCGCGCATCAGTCATTGAACCAGGTGTCGCTTCAGAATTTGGCATGCAGAGAGATTTGATGATTAGATTCCGAGGTGCTCCTGTCTTGGGATATAAAACGCTTATCGTGCTTTACTGTTTCAATTCTGATGTGACATCTGTTCACTTTTGCTTAATCGTTCGTTTGAAATGCAGTTAACAGAGATTTTTAACAAAAATCAAAGGAGGGCTTTTATGAAGTTTGTCAGAAAGTGCTGTACAATGGTTTGCCTGCTGCTCATGTCAGCGGGCACGGTGTGGGGTGCCGATGCGGTGAGGATTACCCAGCTCGCGAGCAAGGTACATCTTGATTTGAATCAACTGGTCAAGGTACGAAAGGTTCTGTTGCCGGTTGCTGTCGGACAACAGAAGGCGTTTTTGCTGACTCAGCCGGATGTACGGGAAGTGCAGGAACTGAAGGGCAACAACCTCATGGTGCGGTTCACGGATGGTAACGAGCTGTTGATGTTCCTTGGGGAAGACGGTCTCGGTACCACCGATCAAATGGCGCCGTTACAGATGCGAACGGAGGCTTTAAGGCCGGCGCAGCAACTGACCCCTGTAGAGAGGATTGATTACCCGGTTTTCAAGGTGTTTCCCTGCGCTCCAAAGAGCATGAACGCTCTGATTTTCGATTGCCTTGAAGACGATTACAACGTCGTGTCACCGAAGATCTGGCAACAGGCCAAGTCGGACCTGGAATCGCTCGGGTACACCGTCACGACGAGGCTGAACAATTCTGCCAACCTGGCAAATGCCGCCCAGATCGACAATGGTGAATACGGTGTTGTGATGCTTCGCGGTCACGGTGGGAATTTGGGTGGTGATTTCGGATTCCTCGTTCGACCCTGGTACCCCAGTTATCCGCCAGCCAGCAGTGGCTATGCCGGGACAATTCGCGCCAGTGCCTACAACCATGCGGCCGGTGCCACGCAATTTGGCTATATCATTACCGGAGCATTCAGTTCCACCTATTGGGCTGACAAGGCGTTTCCTTCTACGATTTTCTTTTTGGAGAGCTGCCATGGCACCGACCCGGGTGCTCTGCCTGGCATGCCTACCTGGACCACTAATCACGGCGCGTCGGTCTGGGTCGGTTGGAACGAGTCGGTTTCCTTCAATTGCGGCGACAACGGCACGGATCTCTTTTTCCAGAAGATGAAGGAACAGAAAACAGTTGCCGAGGCGGTTGATGCGGTTTATGCCACCGGATGCCGTCCTCCCGAACTGGTTGCCTTCCCGAGCACCAAGGGAGGATGCCAGTTGGCGGTTTGGAGCGCTGATGCCAATGAACTATCGGCGCCCGATTCTCGCGATTTCAAGCTGCTCAGGTTGGTATCGGGCATGGGAAGGCTCTATGCAACTATTTCCTTTTACAGTGCGCCGGTATTTGACGAGTTCTTTTTCTACGTGGATACCAGCGATAATGCTGCTGCTGAAGTGCTGGTGAAATGTCATGGAAACAATGTCGAGGTTTACAAGCAGACCCAGCCAGGGTTGTACAACAACAAGGTCTATACTGGAATCGCTACCAGGAATGGTAATGATTATGCGTTCGATATTCCGTGGGACATCTCTTTCGGTGCTGTCAGTACCGCCAGGATTTGGCTCTACGATATGACCAGCTTGGACCGGCTTCCCGACAGCGGTAGTGTTACTCTGCTGAAGTAACTGACAGTGTCCGGGGTTTCGAAACGACAAGAGCGGCGGAGACGGGTGCGAAGCGACTCCGCCGCCTTTTTTACAGGAGGTGTTCTATGAAAAGAGTTTTTACGGTTTTGATCGGGCTGTTTCTGTTCATTGCGACGGCATGCGCCACGGCGTCTGAGGCAGGAGAAGCCTGCCGATCGGATGGAGAGCTTACGCCCGGGGTACTGGTGGAACAGGCAGATGCGAAGTATGCAGAAAACCTTAAAGCCTGTGACGGCGATCGTGCTGTGGCAACGGAAAAAACCGCAACATATCTGCGGGGACTTCCTGGCGTGAAAGAGGTGACGGTTCGCGGCAGCGACAGCCTCTTCTTGATCATGGGGGATGGCAACGAACTCTTGCTCATGCTTGGCAAGGGTCGTCTCTGAAAGGTATCGCACCTCCGAATAATCGATGATTTTCCGGAGGTGCGATTTTGTTATTCAACCTTCCCGATAAGTTCGTAGGCAGTCGTCTCGCTGATGGTTGCCATGCAGAATGAGCCGACGGTGACCGCTGCATCGCCAATTGAGAGGAGGCACTCATTATCAACCTCCGGGGCATCGTACTCTGTACGGCCAATTGCGGTGCACTCCTCAATCTGGTCAATCAGTACTTTGAGGGTTTTCCCGGTAAAAACGCGGTTGTTCTGCTCTGCAACGGCCTCCTGTACCTCCATCAGCTCTGCCACCCGTTCCTGTTTCTCTTCGGGGGTGACGGTCTCCTCAAGCGCGAATGAGGGCGCGTGTTCCTCGTGGCAGTAGGGGAAGCAGCCGAGGCGGTCGAAGCGGGTTGACTCAACAAACTCCAGCAGCTCTTCGAACTCTTCACGGCTCTCTCCGGGATAACCGGCAATCATGGTGGTGCGCAGGCGAATATCGGGGTTCTTTTCGCGGATGGTTTCGATGAGCCGAACAGTCTCCACCTTGTTGATCCGGCGGTTCATTGAGTGCAGGATGCGGTCGTTGCAAT
The DNA here is from genome assembly GCA_903871235.1 of uncultured Chlorobiaceae bacterium. GTDB lineage: Bacteria > Bacteroidota > Chlorobiia > Chlorobiales > Chlorobiaceae > Chlorobium. The sequence goes on along the minus strand of CAIQGA010000229.1, from coordinate 4,493 downwards.
GCTGCAGGGGAATGTCGAGATAGTTGCAGATGTTCTCCCTCTGACGCATGGTGTCAATCACCTCAAGCGGAAAGTTTACCGGATAGGCGTAGAGCAGGCGAATCCAGTCGAACTCCATGTCGGAGAGGCGGAGCACCAGGTCGTTGAGCATCGACTTGCCCATGGTATCGTAGCCGAACATGCTGATATCCTGTGCAATAACGTTCAGCTCCCTGACGCCTGCGCCCTTGAGCAGGGCCGCCTCACGCAGGAGCTGATCGACCGGCTGGCTGCGGTAGCGCCCCCTGATGGTCGGAATGGAGCAGAACGAGCAGGTGTGGTTGCACCCTTCGGCAATTTTGAGATAGCTGTAGTGCGCAGGTGTAAGTCGCGAGCGGTGGTCATAAAGCTCCTCGCGATAGCTTGCCCCGAGAGCGGCAAGAATTTCGGGCAGTTCGCGGGTGCCGAAAAAGCCATCTACTTCGGCCATCTCTTCGCGGAGTTCACGGCGGTAGAGTTCGGTGAGGCATCCCATCACATAGACCTGCTTGACTTTTCCCTCACTCTTTTTTTCAATGGCCGCCAGGGTTTCGGCGATCGACTCCTCTTTGGCATCTTCGATAAAGGCGCAGGTGTTGATGAGGATGGTGTCGGCCTCGTCGGCAGTTTCGGTAAAGATAATGCCCGAAGCCTCAGCCTGGGCCATGAGCCGTTCAGAATCAACCGTGTTTTTGGAGCAGCCGAGGCTGAGGAGAAAGAGTTTATGCGTTGTCATTGTAGTTGAATCGTTCAAGAAAATCTTGTTTCCACTCCATGAAGGAGCCCTTCTGGATCTCCGCCCGTGCCGTTGCGGTGAGCCACATAAAGAATGAGATATTCTGCAGGGTGCAGAGTTTAAGGCCGAGAATTTCACCGACGTTCAGCAGGTGGCGGATATAGGCTCGTGAATAGTTGCGGCACACCTCGTTATCGAACCCTTCGTCGATGGAGCTGAAGTCGGCGGAATATTTGGCGGAGCGGAGGTTCATTTTGCCCTGGCGGGTGTAGACCCTGCCGTTGCGCCCTTCACGTGTAGGGATGACGCAATCGAACATATCAATACCTCGCTCAATGGCGTTCAAAATGTTTTCCGGTGTGCCAACCCCCATTAAATAGCGGGGTTTCTCTTCCGGCAGCAGTGGGTGCGAGAGATCAAGGATGCGGTACATCTCTGCGGCAGGTTCTCCGACCGCCATGCCGCCAATGGCGTAGCCGTCAAAATCGAGGTCAACCAGCGCTTTTGTTGAGAGGGTGCGCAGGTCGGCATGGATTCCACCCTGCGTGATACCGAAGAGATACTGCTCGTGGCCGTAGAGCGGGGAGGTGAGGCTGAAATGCCTCCTCGCCCGTTCTGCCCAGCGGATGGTCAGCTCTCCGGAGATGCGCACATACTCTTTGTCGGCTGTTGAGGGGGGACACTCATCGAGCGGCATCATGATGTCGCTGCCGATAATGCGCTCGGTTTCAATCACATTTTCAGGGGTGAAGTGCTGTTTTGAGCCGTCAAGGTGCGATTTGAACATGACCCCCTCCTCGCTGATTTTGCGCAGGTCGGAGAGTGAGTAGACCTGGTAGCCGCCGCTGTCGGTCAAGAGCGGGCCGTCCCAGTTCATGAAGCGGTGAACGCCTCCTGCCTTTTGCAAAATCTCGTTTCCCGGTTTCAGGTAGAGATGATAGGTATTGGCCAGAATAATATGGACGTTGAGTTCCCGCAGTTCATGCGGTTCAACTGACTTGACGCTTGCACGGGTGCCGACCGGCATAAAGACCGGCGTAGGAATCGTTCCGTGGCTGGTTTCAAGAACTCCGCACCTGGCTGAACTGTGCGGGTCGGTGGTAATGAGGCTGAATTTCATCTGCCAAGGTAGCCAAAGCAGGGCAGAAAACAAAAGGGGGCACAAATCGGAAATGAGTGACAGGGGGTTCGTCAGCAGAGCACGCTTTTTTTTGAAAATATTTTGATTGTTTTGTGTTGATTTGTTATACTCGATTTTTACGGCTAAACGAGCGAGGGGGTGGCGGCTTTCTCCAACAAAAAAAGTCCAACGTTTCCCCTGTCGCTCACTTGATTGAGCTATTGTCCGGCAGTTGTCGTTTGTTGTTGCTTTTGTGTTAGACCTTGTGGTCGCGTTTTCCGATCATCGGATATTTGATCATTGTGTTTTCTGCCTCGGTGGTTTCACGAGGCGATTATCCCGAAAACCCTACTGAACCGTCAATTCAGTTTCTTGGAAGAAATAAAAAGGTGATTGAGTATGCAGCGGAACAGAATAGCGTTTTTAACAAGCCTGATTATGCTTGCAATAGTGATGATCCTTTGGCAGGATATGTTTCTCTTTGCAAAATCTGCTCCCTGGCCTAAGTGGAGCTATTTTTTGCCATACCCGTTTATACTTACATCTGAAATCGTTTTTATTTGCCTGTTGCCGGCCGCATTTTTTTCCGATAGCTTTCGTTATGCCTGTATGGCTGTTGTGATGTGTGTGTTTATATCACCTTTAGTCCCTGTCATCAGCTTGATGATAACTGTAAGTCATAATCCATTAGCCAATGGTATAGGTAACTACTTATTTATCATTCTGTTTCATTGCGCATTTCCCGCATTTATTATTCTGTTTATTCGCAGAATAACCAACTTTATTCAGAGACAATGCAGATAGTAAAATGGTTTATTAATATTTTGATTATTTGGATTGTCTTTTTGTACTTAATTTTTATGTATTTGCAAGAAATGGAGTGTAGGCTGTTTACAACAAAAAAGTCCATAGCTGGTTGCGACGATGATCAAGTTGGGGCTTCTGCTGGTAATGACAGGATCTGAGGCGGCGCTGGCAACGATATTCTCTATGGCTATGTCGGTAATGACAAACTCTCTTACTATAATGATTGTGACGTGTTAAATTGTTTCTTTCGTGTATAAAAGGGGTCGAATAATAGCGTGCTTGGTGTAATGAAAGTTGCGCTGAAACTAAAAAATCTTCATCACTAAGATATAACACATAATGCGGATTTTGGTCGGAATACGTGAAAATGAATGGTTGCGCATCTATAGAAATAAATTGGCTTTTTGGGTTAGTCTGGTTATGCTCTCAACGGTTATGAGTATTTGGTTTGAGATGTTTCGGTTTTCTAAAGACCTTCGTTTACCAGAGTGGGCCCAAGTTTTGCCTTATCCATATTTATTGCCTTTTTATATGGTTATTTTTTGTCTTTTGCCAGCGGCATTTATTGCGACAACATTTCGTTTGTCATGTTTTTTGGTTTTTGGATGTGTTCTAATATCGTCTTTATTTCCATCTTTCATATTGATGATAGATATAACATATAATCCGATTGTTAATGGGGCTGGTAGTTACTTGTTTGTTGTGTTTTGGATATGTTTGATTCCGTCATGTCTTGTTGTTGTGATGCGTGCCGTGTTTGACTTGTTGAGATGGTTTTGGTGTGATTTTATTCATAAAAAATAAAGGAGAATATTATGCCGTGGCTTACGATTAATGAGGTGGGCATATTTTCAGAGAAACCAGACGGTTCTTACTCTTATACAGGACACATGTGGTATCAACTGACCGATGACTACGGAAATATGAATAGTTATGGTTTTGGTCCGAAAGGAGCTCCCACAGTAGATGGGGCAGGTGCTATCAATAGGACTGACAGTTCAAATTATCTTGATCGTTCCTATACTCGAACCATCTGGATATCACAAGCTCGTTACGATGCGATGAAAGTATTTGGTGAAGCTACAGCCAAAGCCGCGCCGGACAGTTGGGTAGCAGTCAAAGACATAAACGGAAATTATCAATCATTTCAGCTTCACTATAATGGTTTTTTTAATAGCTGTGTAGATTACACATGGAAGGCTATGGAGGTCGGTGGACTCAACCCAGGAATCGGAATCAATCCGGGAGGATATAAAGGTTTTCTTATACCACAATTTAATTCTGAACGCGTTGATGATTCCTTAAATACTTATGAGTCTCGATTGCGTCGAGGTATTGATCAGAGCAGCACTTATGATGGTGGCAGCGGCCAGGGGGTAGTGTATTGGGATCCGGAATTGGGATATCTTGCTCCCGAGATTATTGTGTCGGGCAAAGCCGATTTTTCAAATAAAGTTGCGAATACAGAGTACGACCTGTCCCAGGCATTTCTAAGTGATTCAATACCTTCGGATAGCTATTGGGATTTTACAACATCTGTTTCCAGATGGTGGCTATTTGATACGTATGTGAATACGATCCCGTATTCGCTGTCGAGCTTTACTCTCGACCCGATCGGTGCATTCTACGACAGTCAGAGTGCGGCTTACGATAATGCCTCTTCGATTGCTGATAAAACGGGGGTGCTGGTGGATGGGCTCGGGCAGCGGGTGAGCCTGGCTACGGTGCAGGGGCTGGATGCGAACCATGACGGGGTGCTCGGTGTGGCGGAGGCATCGGGTCTGAAGCTGCTGACGGATTTGAACGAGAACG
>CAIQGA010000228.1 GCA_903871235.1 uncultured Chlorobiaceae bacterium | reverse complement strand
TCTCACTGCGCATAAAGGAACACCCCTGCCGTTGAACCCGGCTCATGGCAGGCTTTCATTGCCCTTCTGTCGAAAACCTGGATGCCATTTGCGAAATATTTGCTTTAACGTTGAGTGCTATTCGGCCAAATACTCCTTCATCCTGCGGAACACCTCTTTTTTGCCAAGCAGTTCGCTGATCATGCCGCTGCGAGATGGGGTTGATGAGATGAACCGGCTTCGGTGCTGGGGGGGAGCTGGCAGGGTAAACTATTTTGTTTTACGAGTCATCGTGAATATATCTTAGAATGGTGGTGTTGAAAACAAAAAAACGGTATGGAGAGCGCAAACGATCATTACGACAGCCCCTGGAAAGAGGCCATAGAGCAATACTTTTTGGAGTTTATGGCCTTTTATTTCCCGGATGCCTATACAGAAATCGACTGGGCGAAAGAGCATGTTTTTCTTGATCAGGAGCTACGGGCGGTGGTACAGGATGCTGAACTCGGTACACGCTTTGTTGACAAGCTGGTCAGGGTGACCGAGCTTTGTGGCGATGAAAGCTGGATCTACATTCACGTTGAGGTGCAGGGCACAAAGCAGGTCGAGTTTGCCGAGCGGATGTTTGTGTACAACTACCGGATTTTTGACCGATACAAACGACCTGTTGCAAGTTTGGCAGTACTGGCCGATGAACACAAAAGGTGGAAACCGACCTCTTATGGTTTTTCTGTGCTGGGATGCCGCCATACACTTGAGTTCCCTGTTGCGAAACTGACCGATTATGAAGAGCGTCTTGATGAACTTCTCGAGTCGGACAACGCCTTTGGATGGATTACGGCAGCACACATTTTGACGCAAAAAACAAAAAAACAGGATAAGGAAGGGTACAAAGCCAAACTCCGTCTGCTGCGGATACTGTACGAACGGCATTGGAATAAACAACGGGTGATCAACTTATTCAATGTCATTGACTGGTTAATGCAACTGCCGGAATGGCTGAACAACAAAGTCTGGCAAGAACTTGAAACAATTGAGGAGAGAGAAAAAGTGCAATACATTACAAGCGTGGAGAGGATTGGCATCGCCAAAGGGCGTGTGGTGGGGCGTGTGGAGGGACGTGTGGAGGGCGAAGCACGGATACTGAAAAGGCAGCTTGAGCGCCGCTTTGGCGTGTTGCCCGAGTGGGCATCTGATCAGTTAGTGAATGCCAAAGAGGAGGAGCTGGAAGCATGGAGTGTAGCTGTTCTCACCGCTCCGACTCTGGATGCTGTTTTCCACGAATGCTGACCGGGCAGTGTTTCACAGGCCGCGTGCTGAACTCTAAAGGATACTCCGGGTATATGGAGTTTTGACAATGAAGCTCACCAAAAAATTTGGAGAGGACTCAAAAGTATCCCTGCGCAACCTTCGCCGCGACATGATTCAGGAGATTGAAAAACTCGAAAAATCGAGAGTGATCAGCGAAGACGACAAGAACAAAGGCAAGAAGGATGCTGACGAAATGCTTCATAAATTTGAAAAACAGCTTACCGAACTGATCGTACACAAAGAGAAAGAGATGATGAAGGTATAAGGATTCTGGTTCCCAAAAAATTTCAGATCAGCAAGAGAAGCCGGGTGTTCCCCGGCTTTTTTGCGTTTACTCTTCTCCAGTCAGCCTGTGAAGAGTGCCGTAAACTGTTGTATGGGTTTAGATGATCTGTGATAACGGGCTATTTGTCGTTATAATGGCCTTTGGCGGAAAGGAGATAAACGGTTACAGCTTCATCGATAATCTCATAGATCATGCGATGCTGCTGATTAAGCCTTCTTGACCAGAGACCCGCAAATTCTCCTTTCAATGCCTCAGGTTTACCTATGCCTGCGGTGGGGTGCTCTTCCAGTTCATGTAAAATCTTTTCAATTTTGCGAAGGATTGCCTTGTTGCCAACCTTCGTCCAGTGATTCAGGTGGGTATCGAATTCCTCGGTGAGTTCTACGGTATACCTTCCCATAACTTCTCGACAGTGGTAAATTTGCGAACTCTGCCAGCTTGTACATCTGCACGTGCGCGAAGAATGGACTGCCGCACCTCCGGCTGGTCAAGATATGCTTCTAAGTCGGTTTTCTTCGCAATTCGCTTACCGCTCCTGATTTCTATGGCAGGAGTAAGGATAAAAGTCCCCCGATTCCTAATGCGTACAACAACCGGTTCCTTTTTCTCCAGGGCAAGATCGAAGTACTTGATCATGTTCCTGCGTAATTCTGTGCCTGTAATCTCTATCATGGTTCAATTGTTCAGTCGTTTGGCTTCAAGTTACAAAAAGAGCAAGACCATATTCAAAGAAGTTTGCGAGAAAAAATTAGTCGGCAGTTCATTGCCTTCGTAGCCAGCAACAATAACCTTTCCCTTCAACTGGCTGAACTGCGACAGCACCGCATTACCAACCTTCGCCGCGACATGATTCAGGAGATTGAAAAACTCGAAAAATCGAGAGTGATCAGCGAAGACGACAAGAACAAAGGCAAAAAGGATGCCGAAGAAATGCTCCACAAATTTGAGAAACAGCTTACCGACCTGATCACGCACAAAGAGAAAGAGATCATGGAGGTGTAGGAGTTCTGGTTCCAAAAAGTTTTCAGATCAAAAAGAGAAGCCGGGTGTTCCCCGGCTTTTTGCGTTTACTCTTCTCCAGTCAGCCTGAAGCGTGGCTGAGAATGTTCTGCTTGAGATTCTGGCTGAGGGTGAAGCTCTGCTGACGAGGAAGATTGCCGGGTGTACTCAAAGATTTTCAGAATCAGACGAGAGAGAGCGCTACGCACCGGCAAATCATAAGAGCGGCGCCGTACAAAAAAAAATTAACAGGGGGCAAAAGCCCCCTGTACCCCCAGAGGTTAATTGTTAAAGAGATAAATGGTTAAAAAGCCCGCACAGCCCGAACCCGACCGTAGTACGACTTATCGAGCCAGCTCTGGACCCCATTGTAGAAGATCTGGTACCATGCGTTATCCGCACCGTCCTCCGTAGAACTCCAGTAGTAGTTAACCGCAAAACCGCCAACAGCATCTCGATTGAGATAGAGCTTGTTCAACTCATCCTTACTCGGCAGGTACCAGTCACTATAGCCTCCTCCAGTATATGCCCTTGCAAGACCAGCAGCGTAAGTACTGACAGCACCATTTTGGGCAATAATAGCGTCAGTATTGGCTTTTCCTGTGCCAATCGCGGTTGCTGTTGCCACCCCCGGAACTGTTGTACCCTGACAAGCAGGAATTGCCCATACTATGCTTGTGCTTTGATCCGCTATCGCCGCAATGAGACCGTGCTGCACACTTGAGTCGTATCCAGGATCGCCAGACTGAAGGATATAGGCAATAATGCCGCCTTGGTAGCTGTCGCCGATGGCCAGCGGTGTGACGGCAGAAGCAATGGTAATGCTTTTAATGGTCACCGCCTGAACTGAATGCGGGAAAGCCACAAGAATCAGAAGATTGATCAAAAAAAGAATCCTCGTGAGGGCGGTACAAGTTTTTGCTGGGAAAATCATAATAAATTCTTTTCAAAGTTATTCCGTTATGACAGTAATATTATAAAGTAAATCTGCTGTGACGCTGATTACCCAGGTATCGCTGGCGCCCGCCGTTGGTTCAGGAAACTGCCTTGTATGAATAACCACCTGCGCCGGAGTGGTGGTGACCAGTGCGGCATAACCATAAGGCGATCCATTGCGCGTGACACCGGTGATGGCGGGCGAACCGCTGCCGACGGTCACAAAAACATCGCCATCGCTGTTGACCGTAGCGCCACCCGGCAACCCGGCCTTGCTGATAGTCGCCGCCAGAGTGACCGCCGTGGGGTCAACTTTGGCAAGGAAGGAGTGCGGGAGCTGCGCTGGTCGCAGGAGAGCATCGGCAAGCAGGTTCGCCGTGTCGCTGCTGCGGGTTGGCTTCATGCGTTGGGCAAGCGAGCTTTTCTGCTTTCCTCCGGGCAGCAGAAGGCAGCAATTGAGCATCATGCCGTTATTGTCGGCAACTCCGTTCTGCCCCTCATTGTGAAACGCGCTGAGCTGCCAGTTTCCTGTTTCAGCCGTAACGCTCAGGCGATTCTCCCCTGCTCCTGATCGGTATCCCGCTCCAAAGAAGAGCGAAGAAAAGGGCTCAGAGAAGAGGTCAATACTATAATAAAGGCTTTGGTTAAGCTCTCTGGTGCCGTCAGAGAAGGGGTAGCGAATTTGTTCATATCCAAGTGATCCTTTGACAACAAGGCTGGAGTAGAGGGCCACCTGCGCATCGGCAGCAGCGCCAAGCAGCCTGCCCTCCGAAAGTTTGAGGGGGTCATTCATGACGAGGTAGTCGGTGGCGGTCTCCTGCATGAAAAAGCGCGGGCCATTGGCAGTTGACTTTTGACTGGCCTGTGCTCCCCATGCCGAGAGCCCTATGGATTGCAGTTTGCCGGTTTCTGCGCTGTCGTTGAGGATGTATTGGGTGGCAAGGGAGTAACTGAACTGTCCAAGATCAATATTTGCTTCGCCGGAGGGGAAATTGAAATTCTGGTTGCCCCAGAGGTAGCCACCGGAAGCTTTAAAGCGGAACCCGGAGTCGGGGAGCTGCCAGACAGTATTAAAAACAAGATCCCTGCGATCGTTAAAAAGTGCGAGTGTGGAACCTAAGGCAAACTGCTTCCCCAGCATGGTTGCAAGCTCAAGCTGGCCGCCAATCATTGAGCTGCCAATTTCAGGCTTGAAATAGCCCAGGCCAAGACCCAGGGAGGCAAGACTCTCTTTACCACGGTAGTGCATGGAGGCTCTTTCGGGGCTGAGCGCACCGGTCAGTGAACCATCGGCAAGGGTAAAAGAAACGGAAGGGAGGAGGCTTTCAACAGTTGGTGTTGCTGTGCGGGTTTGCAGAGAAGGGTCACTGTTGGTAGTTCCGGAGGTCATGCTGGTTGCTGCACTGGCAACCATTCCGGCAAGGGTACCCGAGGTTCCTGTTAATGTACCCCCCCCCCTGCTTTGTGATAAAGCTTCAGTGGTGATGGATTTAGAGAGTTCGCTGGAGGTAACAGCATACTCCTGTTTTTGAGCAAGAAGGGAGAGAGGCGTGCATAATGGCAAGGCAGCGATCAAAACAACCGCAAGCGATGCGTTATAACGCACTGTTTTGGTACCGAAATTAGACAAAATCGGCTTCTGAAAAGGAAGCATACATACAACGGTTAACGTACAATTAAACCAAAGAGAACTCTTTGCGTACTCAACAATACCCAAGATTAAGCATTGTTTTTCGTAACGTTACACTGTATTACACTTCAAATTATCTCAGCGAAAGTAAAGTGTATGATTACATACAGCACCAAGTAATAAGCTGTTGAAACAAGCCGTATGACAAAAAAAAAGCCGGTAACTTTTTTTTACCAGCTTTTTTTGCTTGATGATGAATGGTTCAACAGAGATCATGCAAAATACTCTTTCATCCTGCGGAACACCTCTTTTTTGCCAAGCAGGCCGCTGATCATGCCGAGCACGGTTGCAGCTCCAGCGGCAAAGAAAAGTGGACGGGCGGAGATGTTGTTGGTATAATAGATGGCCGGTATTCCACGCTCCTTGGCAAAGCTGTCGAGCGAGGTGGTGCCGATGACAAGATCGGGCTCGTAGTCAAGTACCGCCTGCATATCCTCTTCAAGATATTTACGGTAGCGAATTTCGGTGCCGAGCATGGTGAGCACCTTGTGCTCCTCCTCTCCAAGCGCCATTCTTGCAATGGAGGTGGAGGCATAGGGCACCTCAAGACCAGCCTCAAGCAGGAGACGGACAAGGGGAAGCTCATTGCCTTCATAACCGGCAACAATAATTTTTCCCTTCAACTGGCTGAACTGCGCAAGCACCGCACGGGTCTTCCCGGCCTCCTCTTCGGCAACCGCCTGAACGGTCACGGGATCAAGGCCGAGAGCTTCTCCAATCCGGCCTATCCATTGCGCCGTTGCGTTTGCCCCGATCGGGTTACCCTTCACAATCTTTACTCCCTTCTCTTCGAGGAGCGAAACCGTCCTCTCATAAAAGGGGTGGAGCACCGCGCACGCTTCTGCCTGACCGGCCTCGATATAGTCTTCAAGTGCCGTACCGGGTAGCGTTATGACTGACTCAACACCAATTTTCTGAAGAACCGCCCCGATAGTCATGGCATCGACCGGAAAAATTTCACCCAGCACAACGAGTGATTTCACTTTTTTCGGGCCCTCAAAACGGCCAAACCGTTTGAGCAGCGTGGCCACGGCCACATCTTTTGCTTCAGGGTGCGTCCTGATCTGGAAGGCAGGCAGGCGTACCAGCAGCACCTCCGCATTGCCAGCCCTGCGGGGCAGCAGCTCCTCGGCAATTCCGGCAGTTTCAGCCACACAGGTGCTGACCACGGGAATAAAGCGCACCGCCGGATCGCGGGCAATCTCTTCTATTGTGCGGCGCACATCATCAATCATGGTTCCGCCTGAAATCTGCACATTCATCAGTTCAGGAGAGATGATTGATTTGCGTGCGGCATAAAAGTGCGACACAAAGGTGAGCCCGTAGAGACAGCCCTGATCGGCCACCAGGCAGACCTGCACCCCATCAATTCTTGTCAGCACCCTCAACCCGCCGAATGCCGGACACATCGACTGGGGATGCAACGCGTTACAGCCCTTTTTCTCCATGAAGCACAACCCTCTTGATAATATGTTGGACTGGGGGCGCCACTGACAGGACAATCAGATGGTTCATCATAACAAAAACCATCCCCAATCAGGCGCTCGCCTCAGACACTTAATAAAAACCGAATATAACACTTCCCATCCTGAAAAAAGCCTCTCCCTGACGGTTCAATCCATAGCGGCAACCAACAGCTTTCAACAATACGATGATAAGCAACTGGTTTTTGAAAGAGCCATACCCGCCAAATGACAATTACCATCATTTCATCATAAGCGATAAAAACAGTTCAGATGAACACCATTTTTGTTTTATTACCATGCTGGTTGTTCCTCCAATACTCCAATTTTCTTCACCGCATGAGCAGAGAGATTCTTTCAGTCAGTGAACTGACCGGGCAGATCAAAAACAGGCTTGAGACCTCTTTTCCTCAAGTCAAAATCAAGGGAGAGATCTCCAACTGCAAGCGGCACGGTTCAGGCCACATCTATCTGACACTGAAAGATGAGGGTGCCCAGATACCGGCGGTGGTCTGGAAAACCACCGCAAGCCGTATGGCCGTTGCGCTGAAAGATGGCATGGATGTGGTTGCTGAAGGGCGTCTTGAGGTCTATCCTCCATCAGGCCGCTATCAACTGATCTGTACATCGGTCACTGAGGCGGGGCAAGGGGCGCTTCAGCAGGCTTTTGCCGATCTTCTGCAGAAGCTGGCCAAAGCGGGCTATTTCAGCACTGAACGGAAGCGGGCAATTCCTGCCATTCCGGAAACCATCGGGCTCATCACCTCCCCCACCGGGGCGGTCATTGAGGATATGAGCAAGGTGCTCGAACGACGTTTTCCGGCGGCACGGCTGCTGCTCTATCCGGTCAAGGTACAGGGAAGCAGTGCCGCTGAAGAGGTTGCGGCGGGGATTGCCTGGTTCAACACAGCAAAAAAGAGGCAGCACCGGCCCGATGTCATCATTATCGCAAGAGGCGGCGGTTCACTGGAAGATCTGCAAGCCTTTAACGGTGTGGTGGTGGCCAACGCCCTCTACCATTCCACAATACCGGTCATCAGTGCCATCGGCCACGAAACCGACCTCACCATTGCCGACATGGTGGCCGACCTGCGGGCAGGAACACCCTCCATTGCGGCGGAACTTGCCGTGCCGGACTGCCAGGAGCTTCTGCGCCATATCACCACTCTCCAGTCTCGGCAGGATAGGCTGCTGCAGGCGAAGATGGAGGGGGCAGAGCGTCACGTCTACTCCATCTGCAGCAGTTACGCCTTCAACCGCCCGCCCCTCCAAATGGAGCAGTTTCATGAGCGGCTCAACACACTTGCCGCACTGATGTCACGGCGCATTACAACCCTCTTCGATCAGCAGGTGGAGCACTACGCTTCAGTCAAACAACAATTAACCATGCTCGACTACCGCAAAACACTTGAACGGGGATATGTACTGGTCAAAAAAGAGGGGAAATACATGACTGGTGCAGAAAAGCTGCAATCCTCCGACAATGTGGAGCTTCTCTTTCATGACGGAGTACTGCCAGCGGTGATCACCCCTGTGAAGCGCTCCTGATGATGCTGCGCACCAGTTCAAGATCTTCCTGGGTATTGACTCCCGGGTTGTCGATGAGCGTTGTGACACACTGGATGCGGAAGCCATTCTCCAGCCAGCGGAGCTGCTCAAGTGACTCCGCCTCTTCGAGCATGGAGAGAGGAAGCGCAGCAAATTTCTGCAACACATCAGCCCTGAAGGCATAGAGCCCGATATGACGATAAAAGATGGTCGAGGGGTGGCTGTTGCGCTGAAAGGGTATGGGACTGCGCGAAAAATAGAGGGCAAAACCCCTGGCATCCATAACCACCTTCACCTGATGAGGATCGTCGATCTGCACGCGGTCATCAGGTCGCAGCGGCAAAACGAGGGTCGAACAATCGGGGGGGGCTCCGTTGAAAAAGGGTTCAAGGGCAAGATCAATATTTTCTGGGCTGATCAAAGGTTCATCGCCCTGCAGATTGAGGAAAACATCACCCTCGATATGGCAGGCAGCTTCAGCAATCCGCTCGGTACCGCAACTCGCCGTTGGCGAGGTCATGACCACCTCTGCTCCATACACCTCAAGAGCTGCGGCTATCTCAAGGCTGTCGGTAGCCACTACAACCCGCTCGGCCAGGCGCGATTTGAGTGCCTGACGCCAGGTGCGCACAATCAACGGCTCCCCTTCCAGATCAGCCAGCATTTTGCGCTCAAGACGACTCGATTCAAGCCTTGCGGGGATAAGAATGACAGCTTTCATGAAGGGGTATCAAACAAAAGGTTCAAGAATGAGGGCCGCTGCCTCGGAGCTGATTCCCTCAACCATCACGGTTTTTGTCCTGGAACTCTGGCCCGACAGGATGTGCACCCGTGATGGCGGGATATGGAAGAGTTTCGAAAAGAGCTCGCAGCACTCGCGGTTTGCGGCATCATCGACGGGAGCAGCTTTCAGGCTCACCTTCAAGCCGCCGTTGTAAAGGCCGCAAACCCGGCTTCTCGATGAGCGGGGCTGCGCCTTGACAACAAAAACTGCACTGCCATTTTTTTCGCGAAGTTCAATCACCGAGCCACTACCCGATCACTTTCGGCACCTTGAAAAAGCGATCCTGCCGGTCAGGAGCATTCAACAGTACCGCCGATGAGGAGAGCGGCTGATGCTCAACATCCTCACGGAGCACATTGACTGCGTCATGAATGCTGCTGAGCGGCACAATACCTTCAGTATCAACTTCATTGAGCTTTTCAACATAATGCAGAATATTGTTAAGCTCGCTGGTCATCGTCACCATCTCTTCATCACTGAAGCGCAACTTGGCCAATTCGGCGATATAGGCAACATCTTTGGTAGTAACCGACATAAAAAAACTTCGTAAAATTATAAAAACGCCTTGGTCAACAACAGTCGCATCAAAAAAAAGGTTGGAGCTTGCAGCTACAACATGCAGGCACCGGCGCTCTGCTCATCATTGCGGCTTTTCGGACGCAGCTCAATCGGCACAAAATTTCTCTCCTCTTCACCAAGATAAATCTGCCGTGGTCGTGCAATTTTCTGCTCCCCATCCTTGACATGCTCAGTCCACTGCGCAAGCCATCCGGGAATGCGACCGATGGCAAAAAGTACAGGGAACATATCCATCGGAAAGCCCATCGCCTGGTAAATCAAACCGGAATAAAAGTCCACATTGGGATAGAGCTTCCGGTCAATAAAATATTCGTCCTCAAGGGCGATGCGCTCAAGCTCAAGCGCAATATCGAGCAGCGGACTGCGCCCGGTCTCCTCAAAAACCTGGAAGGCAATGTCCTTGATGATTTTTGCCCTTGGATCGTAATTTTTATAGACCCTGTGACCAAAGCCCATCAAACGTCCATCACCATCCTTGACTGATTTAATAAACGCAGGAATCTTGTCGATCGAACCAATTTTCAGCAGCATGTGAATCACCGCCTCATTGGCGCCACCATGCAGGGGCCCGTAGAGTGCAGCACAACCAGCGGCTACAGCGGTATAGGGATCAACACCGGAGCTGCCAACGGCACGGACGGCATTGGTTGAACAGTTCTGTTCATGGTCGGCATGAAGAATAAAAAGCACATCAAGGGCATGTTCAAGCACCGGATTAGGCTTGTAATGATGCTCCGTCATCTTGAACATCATGGAGAGAAAATTGGCCGTATAGCTCAGCTCATTGTCGGGGAGAACATAAGGATAACCGAGGCTGTGGCGAAAACTCATGGCGGCAAGCGTCGGTATTTTACCAATAAGACGGCGGGTCTGAAGTTTGCGCGACTCTTCACTGCAGATATCCTTCGCGTCACGATAAAAGGTCGAAAGTGCTCCGACCGTACCAACCAAAATACCCATCGGGTGCGCATCATAACGAAACCCGTCCATAAACTTGACAATATTGGAGTGGGTCATGGTATGATGGCGAATGTTATTGGTCCATTCCGCAAGACGCTCCTGGTCGGGCAACTCCCCCTTGATAAGAAGATATCCTGTTTCCAGAAAAGAGCTTTTTTCGGCAAGCTGTTCAATGGGATAGCCGCGATAACGCAAGATCCCCTTGTCTCCATCAATGTAGGTAATACGGCTTTTACATGAGGCTGTGTTCAAAAAGCCCGGATCATAACCCAACACTCCGAAATCTTCATCTGAAACCTTGATCTGGCGAAGATCCATTGTGTTGATGCAACCGTTTTCAAGCGGAAGATCGTAGGCCTTTCCGGTACGGTTATCAGTAATTGTAAGAGAATTTCTGGAATCTGTAACGGGCATAATGGTCACTGTCTTGAAGGTTGAATACCGTTAATAAAAAAAGTCGCACGTAAGAACTCACTTCTTTTCCGTCACTCAATATAAACAGAAATAACGGAAAATAGTTTTTGGATATTACGATACAACTTCCTACATTGACAACGTCTTGGAGCTGTAGCTCAGTTTGGTTAGAGCGCCTGCCTGTCACGCAGGAGGTCGCGGGTTCGAACCCCGTCAGCTCCGCAGAAAAGATAAAAAAGGGAGTGCTCTGCACTCCCTTTTTTTATTTCTCCTCCCTTAAATTCATTATCTCGGAACCAGTTCAACACGACGATTTTTGGCGCGTCCAGCTTCCGTGCTGTTCGACGCAACAGGAGCAAGATAGGCTGCCCCGTTTGCCGTAAGGCGAAGTGCAGAAATACCAAACTCCTTGACGAGAGTAGCAGCAACCGCCTCAGCTCTCCGTTTGGAAAGCACGGTGTTCACCTCATATCCTCCAAGATTGTCCGTATGGCCTACAACGTGCAGCTTTAGTTCCGGCTGTTTTTTCAGGAGCGTCGCAATTTCCTGAATTGCGGGACGGGAGGCTGGCTTGATTTCCCATTTGCCGGGATCAAAATAAATGCCGTACAGAGAAACCTTGCCGACAGCATTGATTGACTGCGCCATTTCATCGGCACTGACCGTCACCATTTTTTGCACCATCGGCTGCATCTCGATGATATCAAGTGCAATGTAGGCGCCACGCCTTGCCTTGTAGACTGCATCACTCTTCCCCCATTCCACCGCAGTCAGATGCAGATAAACATCACCTTCGGGCCGACTCTTTTTAGCGCTGAGTACACAAATGCCTGTCTTTTCAGCCGCATAAAAAATATAGTTGCTGCGGTTAGTCTGCATATCCATATTACCAAATGGAGCAAGATAATTACTCCATCTTGTTGCTGCAGGATCTTTTTTGGAGTCATACAGAACAACAAACCCCTTGGCCGTAAGCTCATTGAGATAGTTCCTGAACACTTCAAGAGAACCGGTATCACCTGCCACCTCATACCATATTCGCGTCAATCGTCCTTCAGGCTTTAGAGGAGGCTTCACATACTCTCGTTTTTTTGATTCAAGATTATAGCGGCTGAAGGTGGAGGACTGCAACTCATAAGCATCAAAACGCTTTACCTGGTAGCCTACAATTTCCGAACCGGCAAAGCGGCGCAACAACGGATGATCTTTTGAACCTGCAAGATCGACTGCGCTGGCATCCCTGAACGGCAATGCTGCAACAATGAAAAAAAACAGCAGAATAGCCTTAAGCGATTTCATAAGGTAATGCTCCCTGGGTTTAATGGTGAAAATCAACTTTTTTTACGTTTATCGTGCACATAAATTGCTTTTGACGGACCATCGCCGATAACACGTTCCTCAATATCAAAAAGTTTCGTGGCAGTCAGCAACTCTCCAAGCCTGATATAGCCATAGTTACGAGGATCAAACTCAGGTGACTGTTTTGCAATGTTGTTTCCGGTCGTTGCAAGATACGCCCAGCCGCTTTCATCCGAAGAGGCCTCCACAGCATTGCGCAACAAACGCACCAGTTGGGTATCGCGCTTGAGTTCCGCCATCGACTTTTTTGCAATCGATTCGTTCTCATTGGTTTTTGCCCGCAAAACCTCAATATAAATAAATTTATCGCAGGCTGAGACAAACGCTGCCGGGGTCTTTTTCTCTCCAAACCCATACACAAAAAGCCCTGACTCCCTTATCCTCGAAGCAAGTTTCGTAAAATCACTGTCGCTGGAGACGATGCAGAACCCGTTAAACCTACCGGTATACAACAAATCCATAGCATCAATAATCATGGCGCTGTCGGTAGCATTTTTTCCTTTGGTATAGCCAAACTGCTGAATGGGTTGAATGGAGTACTCCAGCAGCACCTCCTTCCAGCTTCTGAGCGCTGTCGAAGTCCAGTCGCCATAAATTCTTTTGACGCTCGACGTTCCATACTTCGCGACCTCCGCAAGGAGACCGTCAATGATTGTCGCCTGGGTATTGTCAGCATCAATCAGCACCGCGAGACGCTCTGTTTTTTCCATTATTCTAACCCTTTCCTCTCTTTTATGACAAAAAACCGCAGAGAGCTTCAGACTTTCACCTTGAAACCCTGCTCCTCAATAACCGTTGCAAGAGATGCAATACTGACCGTTTCAGGTTCATAATCAACAACAACCGTGCCTTTGAGATGAGAAGCTTCCGCTTCCCTTACCCCCTCAAGCTCCTCAAGCGCCTCCTTGACAAGCACTTCACAACCGCCGCAACGCATCCCGGTTACCTGTAATTCATTTTTCATAGTTCTTGACCAATAATCTCATTCATGTTGTTTGAAGTACCTTGAAAATCGCTCACTAAGCAAGAAGTTACGTACACTACCGGCAAAATTAAAATATTTCCATCAAATCAAGATTGGCAGATCATTCAGGGAGTCGTTATATTGACGCATTATGAATCAATCACGACCAAACTCAAGAACTGGCAGACAATGCCTTATTGTGCTCACTCTCCTGGCAACAGTGACCACGCTCACCTCATGCAACCGCAGAGAGAGTGATATCAACAGCCTGCAGCAGCAGGTCTGGAAAAACCCCCGGAATGCCAACGGCTATCTGAAGCTCGGCAACGCCTGTGCAGGCGCCCGGCGTTACAGCGAGGCCACTGCAGCCTACAAAAACGCCCTGGCCATAAATCCAGAACTCGACGAAGCCTTTCACGCGCTTGGTGCCGTCGCATTCAACCAAAAAAACTACCGCGAAGCAGAAAAATATTTTCAGCAGCACCTTGAGCGCTCTCCAAAAGATTCCCTGCGGCTCTACGATCTCGGCAATGCCCAAATGCAGCTCGGGCAGTTCGACAAGGCAGCCACATCGTACAGTGAGGCGATAGAGAACAGCGACGCATTTACCGATGCACACTACAACCTTGGGGTCTGCTATGTCCGTACAGGACGACGGGCCGAAGCAGAGGCAATTTATAAATGGCTTCTTGTCAAAAACAATTATCTTGCCCTCTCTCTGCAGAAACATCTCAAAAATGAGGCCCGGTGATTAACCCTTCGAAAGAACCTTTATCCATAGAAAAGGCGATTTCAAGCCTTGAAGCAGCATTACTGCTCTATCGTGACAGCCACGCACTGCCTCACCATGACCAGGCGCAGCTCGTAACCTTCCGTCAGCCACTTCAACCGACAGAGCTCCCTGAATGGCTTTACCATCAGCCACTCTATCCACGACTCTACTGGATGAACCGGGAGAGAGATTTTTCGGTGGCAGGCATCGGAGTTGCCGACAGTATTACCTTGAACGAATCAGGCAGCAATACGAACAGTTTTGAGCAGTTCGACCGTTGCCTGGCCGCAAAAAACCCCGATGCACGCTATTTCGGCGGTTTTTATTTCAACAACGAGGAAGAGCAGGAGGCGCTCTGGCAGGAATTTTCCTCATTCTCCTTTATCCTTCCCCTTGTCCAGATAACCTTTGAGGAGGGCTCATACACCCTCTCATGCCACCTCTGGCTTGAAGTTGGCGACGAGATCGCGGCAAAAATCGGCGCTATCACCGAGGTGCTCAGTCGCATTGCGAGCGACACGGATTGCTCTGCACTGAAACTGCCTGAGCTGCAAAACATCTCCTATAATCCAGATCAAAACGAGTGGATAGAACGGTGCCAGAAAGCACTGCTCACCTTTGATTCGGGTGAAATGGAGAAAATCATGCTTGCGCGCCAAGCCACGCTCGAATTCAGCCGCAGCTTTTCGCCGCTTCTGTTTCTGTTGCACTACCCCTCTCCACAGAACAACATTTACAGGTTCTACTTTGAACCTGCCGAAAATAATGCCTTTTTCAGCTTTACCCCGGAACGCCTCTATCGCCGTGACGGCAAAATGCTGCTCACTGAAGCCCTTGCAGGTACCTGCCCAAAGAAGTCCATCAACGGCAGTGACCATCACGCCTCAGAGACTCTCCTGAATTCAGAAAAAGATATCCGCGAACACAACTTCGTCAAGGAGATGATCTCCCTGGAGTTGCTCAAAATATGCAGCACCATTGATATGGATAAAGAGGTGCAGGTACTGCAACTCAATCGCCTTGCACACCTTTACACGCGCTGCCGCGCCGAACTGAAACCAGAATTTGAGCACGACAGCGCCGTCCTGCAACTCCTCCACCCCACTCCGGCGGTCGGTGGAGTGCCCAAGGCTCCTGCCATGCAGCATATCATGGAGCTCGAACCCTTCAGCCGTGGCTGGTATGCGGCACCTGTAGGGTGGGTAAGCCGGGATGCCGCCGAATTTGCCGTCGCCATCCGTTCCGCCCTTGTCAATGACCGTTTTGCCACTCTCTACTCCGGCGCCGGCCTCGTCAAAGGGTCAACTCCCGTTGCAGAGTGGGAGGAGATTGACCATAAAATAGCGGAGATGCTGGCCATAACCCGTCAGGAAGCATGAACAACCGCCAGATAACCACACTGTGGAGCCAGATCGTCATTGAAGAGCTGATCCGTCAGGGTGCAGATTTTTTTTGCATTTCACCAGGCTCACGCTCAACACCCCTCACCATCGCCATTGCCAGAAACCCGAAAGCACGATGGAAAATGTTTGCCGACGAACGCTCCGCTGCTTTTTTTGCACTCGGTTACGGCCGTGCAACCGCCCTGCCAGCCGTGCTCGTCTGCACCTCCGGCACCGCCGTCGCCAACTACTTTCCCGCCGTGGTTGAGGCCTCAATGGACTTTCAGCCAATGCTTGTGCTTTCCGCCGACCGCCCCTTCGAGTTGCTTGAGTGTGGGGCAAACCAGACCATCCGCCAGGAGAATATCTTCGGCGGCTATACCCGGTGGCAGATGCAGCTTCCCGTGCCCTCAACCGATGCTCCCCTCAAGGCGCTGCTCTCAACGCTCGCCTACGCTGTTGCAAAATCTCTCGGAGAGTCAGCAGGCCCGGTCCATCTGAACCAGCCCTTCCGGGAGCCTTTTGAGCCATCAACTCCAGACCTCAAAGATCCCTGGGTAGCTCCCCTTCACCAGTGGCTTCAAAACGGAAAACCGTTCAGCAGCTCGATAGTACCCGAAAAACAGCCCGACAGCAACACCATCACCATGCTCCGCCAACTGCTTGCAGCGGCAGAGCGACCGATGATCATTGCCGGCAGCATGACCAGCAGGGCGGACGCTCTGGCGGTCAGTGGACTGTCGAGCGACCTCGGCGTTCCGCTCTATCCAGATTTTTCATCCGGCCTGAGAATGGTTGCCTCCCTCAATCCCTGGCAGCTCCTGCTCCAGTCGCCCGAAGTCCGAAAATCCCTACAGTGTGATCTTGTTGTGCACTTTGGCGGTAACGTTATCGCAAAACACCCCTCAACGGCGCTGCAAGAGTGGCAACCAGAACACTACATTGTCATCAAGCCACAACAAGCCCGCTTTTCGCCTGATCACAACGTCACCTGCCGCCTTGAAGCATCCATAGCACTGACAGCCGAAATGCTGAAAGGGTGCCGCGCCATCCCGTCAAAACCAGGCAGCAACACCGTTGATCGCTTTTTCAGAAGAGCATCCGAAGAGATTCAAAGCGAACTGCTTCCCGAAAAACCGGTCACCGACATCTCCGCTGCCCGACTGGTTTCAGAGCTTGTCACCAGCCAGCAAGTACTTTTTGTGTCGAACAGTATGCCCGTCAGGGATATGGACAACTATGCCCAGAGCAGCCATCCATGCGGCATTCCAACCGCCATCAACCGTGGAGTAAGCGGCATTGACGGCATCATCTCCACCGCTGCCGGTTTTGCCAATGGGCATCAGAAGCCGGGAACCCTGATGATTGGCGACATCGCCTTCCTGCACGACCTCAACGCCCTCTCGCTGCTCGGCACACTCCCGGTACCCATGCAGATCATCGTTTTGAATAACAACGGTGGCGCCATATTCTCCTTTCTTCCCATATCAGAATGCAGCGACGTCTTTGAAACCCACTTCGCCACCCCCCAGAACTACAGCATCCGCTCAGCCGCCGAAACCTTTGGGCTCGACTATGCAGCCCCGCAAACCAACCAGGAATTCAGTGAGGTGTACCGCGCTGCGTGCAGCAGCAACCGGAGCATCATCATTGAGGTGAAAAGTTCACGGGCGGAGAATGTGATTCAGCACCGCGCATTGCGGGAGAGGATTATGGCGCTGGCGGAAGAGGAACTCTGTCATTAAAAACAGTGTCACAGAGAGCTGCACTTTTGGAAGGTAGAAAGAGAATTACCCGGAAAACCTGACTGAAGAGTGGTTCACCGGGCAATTGAAGGAATCAGGACATTTTCAGGCGTTTAATTCTTGATACAACGCACCGACATGCCATCGGCATTGTGTTCAGAGCCTTGAACAAAGGTTGGAATGTGGTAAGAAAGAGCACCGTACCATGAGATCGTAGGAGTTACTTCAGAAGAAGTCCAGAAAAAAGCATTTTCACCCATAAAGAAAAAACCGCCATCGGTGCCTCTCATGCCTCCCGGCATTCCAGTGAATTTGCTGCTGTTATCGGCTGTAAAATTGGGCCTGCAGACCGATGAAAGTACATTGCCATTAGGAACACAGACAGTGGGCTGGCCGCTGTTATCGGCTGTAAAATTGGGGCTGATCCAGAGTGTGGTGGATTTCATTTTTCCTCCGGCAACATAGACCCCGCCAAGCGCGTTTGAGAGTTTTTTGAACTCCAGAGTGGTCGGTATATGCCACCCTTTAGGAGCAAGACCGCGAGGATCGTGCACGGCATACCAGTTATAAAGGCGACCATATTTTCCGTTGCTGGCAGCATCATTTTTGTAGTAGCTCCATGCACCTTTGCCACTTGCTGCGGCGTCAAGCCACTCCTGAGTTGTAGCGGCATATTTAATCAGCTCTCCGTTGCGATAACGGCTGACGTCAAGATTCTCCTGCATCCAGACCTGACCGCCTATGGTCACGGTATTGATAGTGTGTCCGTCAATATCCGTCTCTGCCGCCCGGAGATCTGAAACCGAAGTCATCATGGTTATCAGGAGAAAAAGTAATCCGTAGAGTGCTTTGTGTGAATAGTTCATTGCTTGGTGTTGTTTACTGTTGATTATGTTTTTAAGAAAGTTATGCCCTGATTAATCAAGCGATGCATCAGAAAATCCTGATGAACCTCACTTTTTCTTTTTTCTCCCAGCTTTAGATTGATAGAATCTTGATCATCCGCATCTTTATTTTTTATTACGTAACAAATGTACCGAAATTAACCTTTGGAAAACGTTAAGCTGCGCTTAAAAAAAAGATAAATGTTTGGGGATGAACGATAGCGACCAAAACCAATACTTTTGAGAGGAAGGTTGACGCGCATGAGCTCAACAAGCCGGGCTGTTCGTGATACCTGTTTTTTTACTGCCCCGCCAAGACGCTCCATATCGCAACTAAAATGATAAAAACATAGTACAGGGATTTTTTGATCCTGTACCGTTGGAACTTCCGCAGCATAAACATTGCTACATCAGATTGCGGCGGAGCTTTGTTATATTTGTTCTCACCTTGTACGCCGGATTTTGATAAATAAGCATTTGCCGGGAGGCATGACACACATTGTTTACCGTTGCTGAAAAAAACCGCCTGAACGTATCAAAGCGTACCGATGCGAAAAAGAAATCGCAGTTAGGGCAATATCTTACCCCCGCAACTACGGCATCATTCATGGCAGGACTCTTTCCTCGGTCAAGTGGTGAATGCCGCCTGCTGGATGCCGGGGCAGGAATAGGTTCGCTCTCAAGCGCATTTCTTGAACGATGCTCAAAGGGAGATCTGGACTTCCACTCAATCCGGTTAAAAGCCTATGAGATTGACGACGTCATTCACGAAGAACTTCAAAACTCCCTTTCACCGTACAGTGCCATACCCCAATTTTCTTATGAAATCATCGGAACCGATTTTATTGAAGCGGCAGTCAATGCAATTCAATTCAGAGAGTACGATATTACCCATGCCATTGTAAATCCACCCTACAAGAAAATCGGGAGTTCCTCAAGAGAGCGCCTGCTTCTTCGCCAGGTTGACATTGAAACGGTCAATCTCTATTCAGCTTTTCTGGCGCTGGCTATAGCCCTGGCCGCCCCGGGAGGTCAAATTGTCGCAATTATTCCGCGCAGCTTCTGCAATGGCCCCTACTATCGTCCGTTTCGTGACTTTCTGCTTCAGTATGCCGCCATCCGCCACATCCACCTCTTCGACTCTCGCAGCCAGGCCTTCCGCGATGACGCCGTCTTACAGGAGAACATTATCATTCGGCTTGAACGTGATGGCTGTATTGGGCCGGTGAGGGTTTCAACCTCTACTGACGACACCTTCAATGACCTTGCGACCACAGAATATCCCTTCGAGAGCATCCTCTGGCCGGATGACCGGGAACGCTTTATCCACATACCAACGTCACGAGAGAACAATTCCACCACATTCTCCCCGGCAATTTCCTGTCAGTTGAGTGATCTGGGCATACAGGTATCAACAGGGCCGGTTGTCGATTTTCGACTGAAAGAGCATCTGCGCGCCATGCCTGAAGCCGATACCGTACCTCTCCTCTACCCCGGCCATTTCAGTGGAATCAAAAGCCGATGGCCGATAGCAGGTATGAAAAAACCGAATGCCATTGTGAGAAACCCTGATACCGAAAAGTGGCTCTACCAGAATGCCTTTTACTGCGTTGTTCGACGCTTTTCGTCCAAGGAAGAAAAACGTCGCATCGTGGCAAGCGTCGTTGAACCCGGCGCATTTGGAGATGCCGCCATGCTTGGCTTTGAGAACCACCTGAACCTCTTTCACGAAAACAAAAGAGGATTGCCGGAAGCATTGGCGCGTGGGCTTGCGGTCTATCTCAACACCAGCGCGGTCGATGAGCATTTTCGAAGCTTCAATGGTCACACACAGGTCAATGCCACAGACCTCCGGCAAATCAGGTATCCAAGCCGTGACGCCCTGACAGCACTCGGGAAATGGGTTATGCAGCAGGGTGAACTTGAAGAATCCGCAATTGAAGCGAGGATAAAAGCCATAAACGCATGAAACGAAAAAAGCAATACATCAAGGAGGCTCTTCAGATTATCGCTTCACTTGGCTTGCCACGAGAACAGCATAACGAACGTTCTGCCCTTTGCCTTCTGGCTCTTCTCGGAATGACTCCAGGCAAAGAGTGGAGTGATGCTGAAAACCCGCTGGTAGGTATTACCCCCGTCATGGATTGGGTGCGTGACAACTATCGAAAAGAGTATGCCCCAAACACACGAGAAACATTCCGGCGCCAGACAATGCACCAGTTCTGCGACGCAGGTATCACGCGCTATAACCCCGACAAACCTGATCGTGCGGTTAACAGCCCCAAAGCGGTCTATCAAATCGAGTCCTCCACTCTGGCGCTGCTCCGCACCTTTGGCTCCAATACCTGGCATGAAGCACTGACAGCCTACCTCTCAGAAAGGGAGACGCTTATCGCCCGTTATGCAAACGAGCGTGAGCAGAACCGCATTCCGGTTGAAATTGCTCCAGGAAAAAAGGTCACCCTGAGCCCCGGTGACCACAGCCAACTGATCAAGGCTATTATTGAAAATTTCGCCTCTCGTTTTGCTCTCGGAAGCGTGCTGGTCTATGCTGGTGACACCGGTGACAAATGGAGTTATTTCGACGCTCCCCTGCTGTCAAGGTTGGGTGTCGATGTGGATGCTCATGGAAAGATGCCCGATGTCGTTCTGCATTACGCCGAAAAGAACTGGTTGTTGCTTGTTGAAGCAGTAACAAGTCACGGGCCCGTCAATGGAAAGCGGCACGACGAGCTTGCAAAGCTCTTCGAAGGGTCAAGCGCTGGACTGGTTTATGTGACAGCCTTTCCTGACCGGGCACTCATGAGTCGTTATCTGGGAGAAATCGCATGGGAAACCGAGGTCTGGGTTGCTGACTCCCCCTCTCATCTCATACATTTCAATGGGCATCGCTTTCTTGGGCCGTATAGTGAGCCTGTTGATGTCAAGAAGATTGAACCTTTAGACTGATTTTTGGCCAATGTGGAACATGAACGACATTGTGCGTATCGCCTGCAAAGAGGGGTATGTTTACCATATCATCTTTGATAACGGCATCAGTGGCGACGTTGATTTTTCCGAATATCTTTCAAAGGGCCCTGTTTTTGAGCCGTTGAGAGAGTTAGCTTTTTTCCGGAAAGCATCAATTGAGGGTGGAACCATATCATCCTAAATTCCCGGAGATATTATAGCGATGGTTTCTTCTTCTTGGAAAACTCTTATATAAATTAAGCAGTTAGAGGATAATAGGTGCTCTCTTTCTCCATAAATTTTGCTTTTTATGTAGTTATAAATATAACTCTCTGAAGTAGCAAAAAAACGAATTTATAGCAGTTAAGATATTGCTTTTTATGAATATAAGCTGATCATCGTCATAATTTGTTC
>CAIQGA010000227.1 GCA_903871235.1 uncultured Chlorobiaceae bacterium | reverse complement strand
CTACCGCAACGAAGCCATCAGCTCCCGAAGCTACTGCGTCTTCCACCAGCTCGAAGGGCTCTACATCGACAAGAAGGTCTCTTTTGCCGACCTCAAGGCCACCATCTACTCCTTCGCCAAACAGATGTTCGGCACCGACGTCAAACTCTGGTTCCGCCCAAGCTTTTTCCCCTTCACTGAACCCATCAGCCGAAGTGGACGTCACCTGCTACCTCTGCGGCGGCAAGGGATGCAAAGTCTGCAAAAAATCATGATAATTCGAAATCATGGGCCACGTCACAACCGAAGAAAATGCTTCTCAACCGACGCAAGCTTACCCTGCAAGACTGGCTCATCATGAAGCTGTATGGGCGCACCAGCAACCTCCAGCAGCACATCGGGCGAAATGGTCACTTCAACCCCCTGCATGATACTCTCAAAATAGACCACCAGCCGCGACTCCCTACCCTGCTTGACCACAACACCCTCAAAATCCTTGAACGGACCGGCAAGAACCTTCACCCTCTGGCCCGGAGGCAGAGAGTCAACCCTACGATGAATGGCATCCGGCTCCTTGACCAACAGCTTAAGCCAGTCAATATCCCGCTGAACAACCACCGAAGGCGTTTTACCAATCCCGATAAACTTCACCACACCCTCCGTATCAAGCACCGTAATCTTCTCCCGCCGAATCTCAATATTGACAAAAAGATAACCGCGAAAGAGAGGTTCAGAGACCTTTTTCTTTCTGTCGCTCCACTGCTTCCAGGTAGCAAGCAGCGGCAAAAAACTCACGACCCCCTGCTCAAGCAACATCTCATGCGTCCTCTTCTCATACCGGGAACGAACATAGAGCGCGTACCACTTCAAATTTTCAGCATCAATCATACAATCACATACTAAAATAATTTCGGAAACGAGAGGAACCATACAACCTGCACCCGGGAACACCAGGTTCCAGCTCGGCAGAAAAAAAGTAACACAGGTACATCATCTACCCTGAATTATTCATCAAAACAATAAAAACGTCGCAAAAAAAATATTCCAACCGATTACATCATTAGCATTTAAAGCAGATAAATAATGCGCCGCACTTATGCTGACACTTCAACAGAATATAAACACGCCTAAGAATACATAAAAAACTTTATTTTTATACAGTTCAGCATCAGCCATAGCGCCGGGAATGGGCAAAAAAGCGGCTCTGGATTTTGATGGTGGCAACATCACAAGCGACGCTGGTGTGTTTCTCTTGAGTGAAACCGAATCATAGTGATGATCTCCTGAAGAATTAAACTGAAGCTCTGGTAGCCGAGCCGGTTGGCCGGGACTTGCAGCAGATATTCAAATAAAAAGCAAACCCCCAACTGACCAGAATGGCCCGT
This sequence comes from uncultured Chlorobiaceae bacterium, assembly GCA_903871235.1. Classification (GTDB taxonomy): domain Bacteria; phylum Bacteroidota; class Chlorobiia; order Chlorobiales; family Chlorobiaceae; genus Chlorobium. Next base: position 17,179 of record CAIQGA010000227.1, on the reverse strand, counting down.
TGGGGGTTTGTGCTGCATGTTTTTTAAATGCCCTTACCAGGCAAAGGTCATGAAGATGTTTGAGGCCAGCAGCAGAAGGATGGTTTTCATAAAAAAAGCGCGGAAATCCCGGGGGCAGGGGTTGGATTACTTTTTTGCTTCCCAGTAGCAGCGTTTTGGTGAAACAATCAACGCTTCATCTTTCAGCGCCTTCATTGCTTTATCGACCTCTTTGCGCTCCAGTCCGCTCAGTTCTGTAATCTGACCAGCGTTCAACGGGTTCTCCTCTTTCTTCAGCACTTCGAGTACAATACTTTTTGCGTCCATGAGTGTATGGTTGGGTTTTAAAATCGGCTTGCAGGGAGAATAACAATAATCACCACCATTTCCCTGCACACTTATTCTTCATTTTTGGGCAGAAAAGAGAGGTCTACGTAATATTTTTTTGAATTTTTTTTATCAAGAAAAACCCTGATTCGCTGACTCTTGATGTGGCTCGTCGGATCGTACCAGATATTGTTGCTCTCGAAAACGCGCACTTTGGATGAGGAGGGGTCCTTCCACTGCGTCAACACCCGGAAGGGATTTCGACCATTAACGACGACGGCACCATTCACCTTGACACCCTGAAAGTCGGTCTCAATGGCGCGTCCCTGCTCTTTGAGGTACTCCCCTTGACGTTTTTTCAGCATGGGCACCAGGGTAACTCCGGCTCCAATCAGAAAAAAGATGGCTCCCATCACTCCAAGAATAACCGAGCCGCCCCAAAGTGAAAAAAAGCTGTTGATTCTGGCCTCCTGCGGTTTGGCGGGAAAATACAACACCTCTATTTTTTCGCCTTTTGCGTAGCCGGGAGGGTTGGTGGCCGTTGATGAGACAAAGACAATTGTTTCGTTGTTCCGGTTCAGGAAATGAACAACTGGAGCGTAGGTTACTCCATGTTTCGAAGAGGATTGCATAAAATTGACGACCGTCCCCTCCGTTCTTGCAGCCTCTGCAAGAAATGAGCGGGTACCCTGATAGAGAAAGAGCGCTCCAGCCAACATGACGATACCGACAACGGTGAAAACATATTTGATGAGAACCAACGCTTTCATTTGCAGCCCCCTTTTTGCAAGTTAAATCACCTTCAGTACCAGAAGATATGACCACCCGGCACGCAACAGCAATATGTGCAACACGCTTGATAGCAGAACATCCTGAAACCGCAAAATTTCACTGGCTGTGCCAGCCAGCGTAGAACATTGTATCCCCCTGAACCGAAAGCACCCCGGCACTGGAAGACCAATGTACATACACTCTAAGAGTATCAATTAATTCTGAAAAAATCAACCCGGATTGCAACAATTCAGCATGAAGAGTACATACACTCAGTCAACAACCCCGTCCCCTGAATTAAAAAAAGGGAGGAGGGGAGGCGTTACTCTACAGTCACTGATTTTGCGAGGTTGCGGGGACGATCAACATTATGGCCCCGCAAGTTGGCAATATGGTAGGCGAGCAACTGAAGGGGAATGACCGTCAGAAGCGGCAATAGCGGAGGAGAAACGTGGGGAATATAAATTACCTGCTCAGCCAACCGGGAAATTTCCCGGTCTCCCTCTGTAGCAATGGCAATGACCCTGCCTTTTCTACATCGCACCTCTTCAATGTTACTGAGCACTTTTTTGTACGAGCTCTCTTGAGCTGCAATAAAGATCACTGGCAGCTCCTTGTCAATCAAGGCAATCGGGCCATGCTTCATCTCCGCTGCCGGGTATCCTTCAGCATGAATATATGAGATCTCCTTGAGCTTCAGAGCCCCCTCAAGTGCGACAGGGAAACTTAAACCCCTACCAAGATAAAAGAAGTTACTGGCATCTTTGTACCGTTCAGCAATTCGGAGAATCTCTTCATTGCGTTGAAGTATCCTGGCAGCTTTTTCAGGCACCTGCACCAACTCATCAAGCAGTCCCGCAATTTCAGGATCACTCATGGTACGATTCTTGCCTAAAGCAATTGAGAGCATGATCAGCGCCACGACCTGAGCCGTGAAAGCCTTTGTTGAAGCTACCCCTATTTCTGGTCCAGCATGAGTGTACAAACCGAAATCCGTTTCACGAGCAATAGTGGACCCGACCACATTGCATAACCCCATCACTTTCGCACCCCGTTTTTTGGCCATCCGCATTGCCGCAAGCGTGTCGGCGGTTTCACCCGATTGGGAGATCACCATCACCACATCACCTGGCCCGACAACCGGATTGCGGTAGCGGAACTCCGAGGCATAATCAACCTGAACAGGAATACGGGCAAACTCTTCGATTAAGTATTTTCCGATCAACCCAGCGTGCCAACTTGTTCCGCAGGCAAGAATCACCATCCGATGTGCTGAGCGCAACTCTTCAAGATGGTCATTGATGCCCCCAAGATGAACCGTTTTGTCGGCAAGCCTGATTCTCCCTCTCATGACATCGCGCATCACAACCGGCTGTTCAAAAATCTCCTTGAGCATAAAATGGTCAAACCCGCCTTTCTCTATCTCCTCAAGCTTAAAATCAAGCTCACTGACAACCGCATCCTGTTCAATATTATCAATCGTTGATACCCTGAACCCCGATTGCCTCATAACAGCCATCTCTCCGTCATGAAGATAGATGACACGTCTGGTATACTCAACCAGAGGAGCGGCATCAGATGCGATAAAATATTCGTCCACCCCAACACCAATGACCAGCGGGCTTCCCTGACGGGCCACAATAAGCTTGTCGGGCTCTCTCTGCGAAAGAACACAGATACCATAAGTACCCTCAACAAGAGTAAGAGCCTCGCGTACTGCCGACTCAAAGTCAATGAGGGGGATCTGCGTCCAGAGATGATCGATCAGATGAACCAGCACTTCGGAATCAGTTTCACTCACAAAGCTGTAGCCCTGTTTCTCCAGCTCAAGTCGCAAAACTGCATGATTCTCGATAATGCCGTTATGGATAAGAGCGATATCGCCCTCAGCATTGACATGCGGGTGCGCATTACGGTCGCTCGGATCACCATGAGTCGCCCAGCGGGTATGACCAATACCAATAGTCACATCTTTGATAATGGCGGCAGAACCGGAGAATGCCTCTTCCAGCAAACTGACACACCCTTTTTGTTTCCAGACTGAGAGCGAACCATTCAAGAGAGCAATACCGGCAGAATCATATCCCCGATACTCCAGCCGCTTCAATCCCTGAAGCAGCAATGGCGCTACTTCGCGATTACCGATATATCCAACAATTCCACACATGAGCATGAAGATTTGAATGTGAATGGAAATATCATGCCGGGCAATCACCTCAAACCGTGACAGCGTAGAGACCCGACTGCATTCGATAGAGACGGGCATAGATGCCGTCCTCAAACATCAGTTCGTCATGGCTTCCCTCTTCAGCGATTTTTCCATCAGAGAGAATCACAATACGATCTGCCATACGAACCGTTGAGAGGCGATGACTGATAATGAGGGCTGCCTTCCCCAGGGTCAGCTCATTGAATTGTCCAAAAAGCTCAGCTTCCGCCTCAACATCAAGAGAGCTGCTTGGCTCATCAAGAATCATGATAGGCGCATCCCGTAAAAAGGCGCGAGCAATGGCAATTTTTTGCCACTCCCCGAGGCTGAGCTCCCGGCCACCATCAAACAATTTACCAAGCACATTATCGTATCCACTCTCAAGCCCCTCCAAAACCTCGTGCGCGCCCGACCATCTCGCCGCCTGCTCAATCTTGCCGTCATCATGCGGAAGCTCAATATTACCCATGCGAATGTTCTCGCGACCACTCATATAGTATCGCACATAATCCTGAAAGACTACGCTTACCTGCTTTCTCAACTCTTGAATGTCAAACTTCCGGTAATCAATTCCGTCAATAAGAATCTCTCCGGAATCCGGTTCATATAAGCGGCAGAGCAGTTTAACCAGCGTTGATTTTCCTGACCCGTTTTCACCAACAAGCGCAACATGCTCACCTGGACGGATATGCAGGGAAAAATCGGTCAGTACATTACGCTCCGTATCCGGATAATGAAAACAAACCTTGCTGAACGTTATCCCCTTTACGATGGGCACGGGAAATGGCAATGGCTCAGCGGGCGAAACAATACGCGGCGTGTGGCGCAAAAATTCATTAAAGTTCCCAAAAAAGAGCGCATCGCGATAGAGTGAGGCAACAGCGTCGAGCACACTTCGAACTGATGACTGGGCTCTCTGCATGGCCTGATAGATCATCACCAGACTCCCAATTGTCAACAACCCCGACAATGACCGAAAAAGTAAATATCCCAGAGAGAAGAGCAGTGAAACAAGGGCAATCATCTGACTCAAAAAACCATACCACGCCTCTCTTTCTACCAACGCAATATTTTCGTTACGCTGCTCGGCACGCAGTTTCCTGTACCGGTCAATAAAATGCGATCCAAGACTGAAAAGCCGTAACTCTTTGGCAAAAGGTTCAGTCGTAAGCAGTGTATTGAAGTAATAGAGATATCGCCTGGCTGGCGTCAGCTTCTGCTGAAGGCTGTAATTTTTTCTCGAAAAAAGCATTTTCACACCAAAGGCAGGCAGCAGGGCGACAAACAGAAAGAGAGCGATACTCCAATGCACACTCACAAGCAGCCCCGCAAGAGCCGTAAGGGTCACAAGAGACTGCAGGAGACTGAATAAACCCGTGATAATACCAATAGGACGGTATGGCGCTTCCTGCTGCGCACGCTGGAGCGTATCAAAAAAAACAGCCTGCTCATAAAATGAGAGATCAACCGCAATTGAGTGCTCATGAAGCATGATGGTCACCCGATCAAGCACCCGGTCAGAGAGACGACTGCTCACCACAACTGCGATAGAGCGACAACCCTGCTCCAGCAGCATAAAAAGGCCGGTAAGGAGCAATAAAGAGAGCGCACTCGATTCCCCCCCGTTGCCCAGCAAAGAGCCCTTTTGTGTCGAAAAAAGATCGACAAGCAGCTTGATGGTATACAAAACGCCCAAAGGCAGAATTCCCTGCAAAACGGTCAGCCCTATCTGAACCAGCACCAGCAATGGGCAGCTTGTCCAGATAAGCTGTATGGCCTTAAGAAAGGCATTGACAATATTTCTTGTGTCCTGATTCATGATATCGAAAAAGAATACAATATTACTTTTCTGCTCTCACTGCCACTTCGAGAGGTTATACGATGTTCTCATGACGCGCAGCCTCCTCAATGGCATCCGCCCTTGCATGTGCCACCTGGCAAAAATAGTCTATAGGCCTGTCAAGTTCACCGGTTTCAAGATCTGCATGGGCCGGGCACCACAAACAGAGATTGACAATGGCACAACTGCGACATTTACCCAAATACTCAGGAGAACATGATCGCATATTCTGAATGTTCGGCACAAACTCATTCCAGGCTTCAGCAAGCTTGCCTTGACGCAAATCGTACACCGTACCGGAAGCCCAAAGTGAAGAACAAAGACGAAACTTTCCGTCATAACTGACCGTAAAGCTCCCCTTGCCTACCCCACAGTGAAACAGATAGTCGTCATCCCGATAAGTGAACTTCTCATTGACAAGAAGATCACAGCTCTTTTCAAGAGCAGAAAACCGTTCTGCATCTGAGCGCTCCAAAGCCACAAACTCGTCAGGTGTCAGACGTTCTGAGATGATCATCAAGTTCCGCTTCTCATTACGGTCAAAGCGAAGATGCAGTTGCGAATCGAAACGGAAAAAATCTTTGGTATGAGCACGGCAGAATGCGGCAATTGCTGGAAGTTCCTCAAAATTGCTGCGTATCGCCATCGCCTTGAGGCGAACTTTGATACCGTTGTCAAAAAGCCTGTTCAGCCCATTCATGAAGGACGCGAATGAACCGGGCCGACCGGTGACGCGCTCATAGCTCTCCATGGTTACACCATAAACGCTCACCTCTATATCACGGGGAGGATACTGTCTAAACAGCTCAATGTGCCCAGTGCCAATCAATGTTGCATTAGTAAAAACGGAGACGAGCAACCCCTTTTTCTTTAAAAGAAGATAAATTTCCGCAAAATCATCGCGCAGCAACGGCTCTCCTCCGGAAATGAGCACCCAGAGTGCACCAAGTGCCACAGCCTGGTCGGCAATGTCACTTATCTCCTGCACGGTCAACTCCTTTGAACATGCTTGCCGGTCACCGGCAGGAAGATTAATGTAACAGTGGCGACAATCGTTGTTGCACCGGGCGGTAATCTCCAGATCAAAAGAAAAAAGAGCCCGACGAGCTTTCATTTTTTCCCAAAGTGGTAAATCCAGAATATCAAGAGTAATCATCTCTATCGTCAATAATTTAATCAGAAGAAACCGTCAACCCATGAGCAGTCACAAATGCCTCCACCCTTTCACGCCAATCCTCAACCTCCCAGCCATTTTCTCGCTCACCAACAAGCCCCAAAAAACGCGCTTGGGCATGAGCCACTTCACACAGATACTCTACCGGAGTGTCGAGCGTGCCGTACTCACTCCACGATTTTGCCGGGCACTGCTCACAAAGCCCTATAAGAAAACAACGGGCACAGCGGCAGAGATAGTCTGGATTCGTTGCGCTGATCTCTCGCATGGGGGGAAACAACTCCGTCAAAACTCTCTTGATGCTCGTTTCACGCAAATCAACAACACACTCTGCACGGCGCAAAGAGAGGCAAAGCTGCGCCTGACCGTAGGCATCAATGCAGGTTCCATGACCGGCACCGCAGTTGAACAGTTTGTCGCCAACGGGGCCATGCATGAACTTTTGAAAAAACTGCCCCATATCCTTCATATACAGAGCATTGCTGGCCAATGATGCTACGCTCTCCTCCGGTGTTGCCCGAAGCTTGGCGATACGGGCATTTTTGGCAAAATCATCCCGTCTGGCGCGAAGTTCAAAATTCATCGAATACCCGGGTGGCTTATTCATCGCAGGAATTGTTGCTGCCCAGGCTTCAAACTCCCTCTGCTCTTCTTGCAAAAAAGGAAGTTTCGGAGCTTTAACAACAAACGGAATATTATACTCCAGCAAAAGCTGAACGCCTCGCCAAAACTCTGCAAATGCTCCATCTTTGCAGACGACGCGATCATAGCTTTTCGGACTCATGCCATAAACAGAGATCTCCACCACCTGACCGGTAGGAATGCTTGCAAAAAGCTGCACCAGCTCCGGAGTAATGAGACGCGCATTGGTAAACAACACCACTCGCATACCAAGCCTGCGGGCAAAGAGGTAAAGTTCTGCAAAATCATGACGCAAAAGAGGCTCTCCACCAGTGAAACGAACAGTCATGCAACCGAGAGCGGCAGCTTCAGTCAAAATACCTTTGATAAAATCGGTACCTATTTCCCGGTTGAGGGCATCGGCATCATCTTCCGGACGGTTGATGCAGCAGTGGACACAATTGTTGTTACACCGCTCCGTCAGTTCAATATCCATACTCCCAAGGAGAGGCCCTTTGCCCTTCCATACTTTAAATTCGTGCGGTCTGAGTTGCGTTACGTAGCTCATCTCAATGTCGATTGCTATTGTTTACCCTGTGACTCAACCACTTTTGCCAGCTCTCCAGCAATGTTACCGCTCTTGTCAAAGCGCATCACGTAACAGGGAACCTCCTGCACCAAAAGCTCAATAAGGTTGAGGGTTTTGTGCCACCAGTCACTTGTGACAAAGGGCTTGATAAGGTACTCAAGCAGCCTGCGCGTAATCTCCTTGCGATCGGTCATAAGTGTCAAGGTATTCTCCTGAGCCTGTTCAAGAAAACAGATTAAACCGAACGGTGCACTCAATGAAGAGACCCGAGGCTGCTCATAGTGGTTCCACGTCCCATAAACCCTCCACCCATCATCCATTTTGCGGACAATATTGCGATCTTCACAAAGTGGTTCAACCATCATCTCTCCCCTCTCACCCGCAGCAATCAACAAATTCATCACGGTGGATTTACCAACACCGGAATGGCCTGCAAAAAGCACTCCGCACCCGTCAAGCACCACTCCCGAAGAGTGCAGATAGCAGCCCTGACGATCAGCCAAAAGCCGGGCAAGCACAATCTGATCGGTAGGAAACATGGTCAGCGAGTGAAGATTCCCTTTCCGCCAAAGCTCTTCACGAACATCATCGTGGTAGATTATGGCAGACGTATGACCGCTGTTAAATTTTGCCACACAATGCAGTGTTGCATCGTCCGCAAGAGGAGCAATACCAAGATAGATATAACAATCACCCTGCTTATAGATTGCCCATGGCACCTGACGATACAGCTCCCTGCCAAGATCCTCTCCCGTAAGGTCGGGGAGAGCGAAATGGTGACGGATAATGATGATGTCGCTCCCAGGAGTATCGACGCGGAAAGAGTCAAACTTTGCATGAAAAGTAGCATCTTCAATACAAAGATCACTTTCAACCTTAAGAGTCATACCCCCTAAAGCGTAATAACGACAATAATTGAGCCTTTCAGCCTCATCAAAGCGCTTTTCTCCCAAATCAAGCTCCCTTTCGACATGAAAAAGGGGGGCAACAAATGTATCGTGTATCATGTTTTTTTCAGCAGCATGAAAATAAGAGGCTTGGCACATATGGATACAACCCCGCCAGCCTATGAACTACCCATCACTTTGCATACCCATCCGTGTCCCGTCTCATCGTATGACGTGGTGCAGTTACTGAGAGAACGCCTTGTTGGAGCACCAGCTTCAATTTCAGTTTTACAACCTACCAGCACGCTCTCTTCAGGACGACTTTTAAGCAACACATACAACTCAGGCTTAACCCATTCCTTCTTATTTTGTTCCATTGTTATTCTCCCTTATTTTTTTGTTATAATCCGAAAGAGCTCAACGTACACCATAACCCGGAAGCACCATTGATAAAAAACCCTTCCTCGACCAAGAGAACATTACCAATAATACGTCAAAAGACCTAATAATCGAAAATACCCACACTCCATTGAATTCAGAAATCAACAGAGTCCCTGCTACCGCTCCCAATACGCTCGGATACCCTGCAATACACCCAAAGTGATCTTTCGCCAAACGGTTGAAATAAAAGCAACTATGGATAAAAAAAACTAATACCCCAATGAGTGAAGATGAGTGTTATTTGATTTCAGATAGACGGACTTAACCGTGCCAAAAACATCAATTTTTTGGCTTGCTTTGTTAAAAAAAGAACTGATATAGTCATTTTGATTACAATCACCATATTCCACATATTTACCGGCAACACTCGTATCTGTCAATAAATATGGTGACATGTGAAGAATCAGCAGTCCCTCATTATTGAGGTGATCATCCAGTTGCTTGATCTGCTGTTCAAATTTCTCAAAGGGATAGATTTTTGAAAGGTTTTCAATACCCTTTGCAGCAATGTCATGAGGTCTTCTTTGGAGTACAGCCATACAAAAAATAGCATCATAGGGCCCATATCTCCGGATATTTTTCTCTGTAGAGTACAGAAACCTGACTCTTTTATCCACTGCATGTTTTTGGCAAATTTTCAAGCTTCGCTTATTGATTTCAACCCCAACAATCTCTGCATCAGGAAAGTACTGACGCAAAGTCAAGACCTCCTCACCGGTAGAACAGCCAAACGAGAGAATTTTAAGATTTTTTTTGTTTTTCAAATAATTTTGGCAAGCTGAAAAAATCTCCGGATAACGATTCATACCGGTAAGTGGGGTGGTTTGATGAACATTTTTCGAATTGAAAAGTTGCATAAAAAGAACAGCACGATAACTTGAATCAGTAAGAAAACAGAACGTACCATTGATCGCTGAATAGAGGATAGTGATGCCCTTGTAAATATTTCTTGCTGCTGGATTTGAGGAGGCTTGAAGTCGATGGAATTGTCTTTTTAATGCGATAAGGCTCCGCATGGCTGTTTTGATTCTGTTTGCAACAGGAGGGAAGATGTTTCGTGAAAAGAGGTCAAAGAAGAAGGAACTGTACTTTTCGCAGTGGTAACAGTGGCTGTTATCAGCGTAAAATAGCCTCGTTACTCTTTGAGCATAGAGGTTTGCTTCAGATTCACTCCCCCCTGAATGGCATCCGCCCTTGCATGTGCAACCTGGCAAAAGTACTCTATCGGCTTGTCAAGCTCACCAGATTCAAGATATGCATGGGCGGGGCACCACATACAGAGATTTATTAAGTCGCAACTACGGCAGCTCTCCAAAAATTCAGGGCGATGTGATCGCATATTCTGGACTTTCGGTGCAAACTCGTTCCAGGCTTCAGCGAGCGTACCCTGACGCAAGTCGTAAACCATCCCCGGAACCCTGAGTGAGGAACAAAGCAGAAACTTTCCATCATGACTGACCGTAAAAGTACCGTTACCAACCGCACAACGGAATAGATGATCATTGCAGCCATGAACTGACTCAGTCCCTATTAACGCGTCACAATTTCGTAACATGTAGCTTATGCGCTCATCGTCCGCTCTCTCCAGATCGACAAACTCTTCAGGTGTAAGACGTTCATATTTAATCAACTCGTTGCGCCGTTCATCGCCGTCAGTACGGAAAATAAGCTGGGGGTCAAAGCGAAAAAAATCTTTTGTATGGGCACGACAAAACTTTGCAATTTCCGGAAGTTCCCGAAAATTGGTACGAATGGCCATTGCCTTCAGGCGAACCGGGATACCTGACTCCAAGAGCAGGTTCATACCATTCATGAAGGCTGCGAATGACCCTCTTCTACCGGTGACCCGCTCGTAAGTCTCCTCTGTTACACCATAGACAGTAACCTCAATATTTGTCGGAGGGTATTTTTTCAACAGCTCAATATGCTCATTACGAATCAGTGTCGCATTGGTAAAAAGGGAGACAAGGAGCCCCTTTCTTTTCAACAGGAGATAGATCTCCGAAAAGTCTTCACGCAACAACGGCTCTCCTCCTGAAAGATGCACCCAGAGTGCTCCAATGGCCAGAGCTTGATCGGCAATATCACTGATCTCCTGTAGCGTCAACTCCCCGGAACGTGCTGAACGGTCATTGGCGGCAAGATTGACAAAACAGTGGCGGCAATCGTTGTTACAACGGGCGGTAAGTTCAAGAGAAAAGGAAAAAGCCGCCCGACGCTTCCTCATTTTAGCCCAGAGAGAAAAATCAGCGATTTTAGTAGAAGTTGTTTGTATCATGAGGGTTAGGTTTCGTGAGGTGAGATAAGTGACGGTTATTTCATTTACCTATAAAAACAATATTTCAAAGGTTTTAGTACTTTCAATAACAAGAACGCTACCGGTTTCAGCCATCCATGCTGCGACAACCTGGCAATAACGACCCGCTCTGGACCGAGACCCATCCTGACCTGCTTTCCTTTATGTTCCACCCGGACAACACGGCCAATAATGGCTGATACTGGTATTCTGCCATCAGGTTCCGACGTGTTGTCCCCTTGAATAAGATACCCCTCGGGCAAAACATGTAAAATACGATGAACCTTTAATTGAGCCGTATACGGTTGCCTGAACGCCACTACATCACCTTTCCGAAGTGGTGCAGAGAGAGCCCTGATGGTAATAACATCCCCGTCACAGATGAATGGAGTCATACTTATGCCGGGCGCAGCTAACCGAAAGGGAAACCCCTTTCCAAGCACAGCCTCCATCAACTCGGCAACCGCAACTCCTGCCATCAGGTGTGCTTCTCTGGGCGACTTTACATATTCGCTGCTCATAGACGATTACTTAATAACAACCATTTTGCGTTTTTCCAGCTCCCCAACCAACCCCAGAACGTCAGTCTCAATTAAACTAAGGGCTGAGTCAAACTCTTCAGCCATCTCCTCTGCAATAGATCGCAATGATTTTTTACCGTCAAGATGCAACCAGATAGCCTTGCCTGTCTCGTTCAGCGAATAAAGTTCAGAATCCATATCACCGATACCGGCTGCAAGGGGGACAATAATCAGTTCATCCTCAATCACACGAGCCACTACATCCTCCGATGGCGCACAGATAAAATCAAGGGTCAATTCCATGTGATCCATACTCCTTTTTATATTTTATTTAAAAAAAACACTCGCACGGCATCTACACCGCAGCAACCTGAGCCGCCACAAGCTGTGCAACCCGCTCCCGCCACTCCTTAACCTCCCAGCCATACTCCTTTTCACCAAGGAGCCCAAGATAACGCGCCTTTGCATGAGCCACGTCACAGAAATACTCAACCGGGGTATCAAGCGTGCCGTATTCCGCCCATGATTTCGCAGGACATTGATCGCAAAGCCCCCGAAGAAAACAGCGGGCACAGCGACGAAGATAATCAGGATTTGTCGCCCGAAGCTCACGCATGACAGGAAAGAACTCCTGCAAAGCACTCTTGAGACTTACTCTGCGCAAATCAACAACACTTTCCGAATCGCGCAAAGGCAAACAAAGCTGCGCCTTGCCATAGGCGTCAATACATGTCCCATGTCCTGCTCCACAAACAAAAAGCTTGTCGCCAGGAGGCCCAATAAACTTACTGCAAAATTCCGCCATTCCTTTAAAAAAAGAAGGGTCACGGGCAAGAAATGCAACACTCTCTTCTGGAGTCGCCCGAAGCTTTGCAATACGAAGACTCTTGGCGAAATCATCCCGCCGGTGGCGAAGATCGAAATTCATTGAAGAACTCCGTATCTTGCCCATTGAGGGAATTGACACGGCCCACGCCTCCAACTCATCCTGCTCCTCTTGCTGAAAAGGGATTTTCGGACCCTTGATGATAAAAGGAACCTTGTACTGGAGCAAAAAATCAACGCCACGACGAAACCCAACAAAAGCTCCTGAGCTGCCTGCAACCCGGTCATAGGAATCCGGGCTCATACCATAAACGGAAACCTCCACCAAGTGGCCGGGCGGAATCCTTGCCAAAAGCTCAGCAATTTCCTGTGTGACAAGACGGGCATTGGTAAACAAAATGACCTTCATGCCGAGCCTTCGGGCAAAGAGATAGAGTGTAACAAAGTCTTCGCGCAAAAGAGGCTCTCCTCCGGTCAAACGAACGCTGAGGCAACCAAGAGCAGCGGCTTCATTCAATATCCCTTTAATGAAATCGGTACTCATCTCACGTCTTATAAGATCGGCATCATCCTCTGGCTGGTTGACGCAACAGTGAATGCAGTTATTATTGCAACGCTCTGTCAGCTCTATATCAATCTGCCCCAAAAGCGGCCTCTTACCGTTCAATATGTTAAACTCATGGGGCTTGTACCTTTTTACGTAGCTCATCAGTAAAAGTTTTTCAATAAATAATTAACAGTAATATGCCAAAAAGGATGTTTAACGTACTGTTTCAGGAACACTGCGCTATCTGCACCCTGCTGCTCTTCACCAGTTTCGCTATCTCTCCTACAATCTCCCCACTCAAATCGAAGCGCACAACGTAGAAAGGTACCTCGCTTACCATCAAATCAATAAGTTCCAGACTCTTCTGCCACCAGTCAGGCGTAATAAAGGGGCGGATAATGTTTAAGACCATCCTGCGAATAATCTCCTTGTGATCGAAGAGTTGCGTTATGGTATTCTCTCCAGCCTGCTCAAGAAAACAGATTGAATGGAGCGGGGCTATGGCTGTAGAGACCAGCCTCATCTCTGCGTTGTTCCAATTGCCGTAAACCCGCCATCCATCAGCCATACGACGGATAATATTACGATCTTCGCAAATCGTCTCAACCTGCAGTTCACCCCTTGCTCCAGCATCAATCAAAAATTTCATGATAGTGGATTTTCCAACTCCAGAGTAGCCGGAGAACAGCATTGCCGCACCATCAATCATCACACCTGACGAATGTAAATAGCAAGCCTGACGGACAGCCAGAAGCCTTGCAATAAGGAATTCGTCTGTTTTCAGCATCGAAAGAGTGAAGAGCCCCCCTTTTTGCCAATATTTTTTGAGTGCATCGGAGTTGTAAATGTGAGTTCGGGAGTGATCGGCAGAGGCAAGCATAATGCGTGCAAGCGGAGCGTCTTCATCAAGGGAACTGCGAATGAGGTAGGTATATGATCCATCTAATCCAGGCTGGTAATACACTGCCCACGTCATCGTGCGATAAACTTCCCTCCCGAGAGTATGACCAGTAAGGTCAGGTAAGCCAAAATGATGATGAATAGAGACCGTATCAGGCCCTGCTCTATCAACAAGAAAAAGTTCAAGTTTTTTGCCCAATGTTCCACTATCGAAGCAAAGATCACTTTCCACCTGAATCGTGAGGCCTCCAACATTAAAATAGCGACAATGGCTGGCTTGCCACCTCTCCCTCAATATCCTTCCATCAGAGACCGGGTGAGTTTCATTACAATAACCGATATTTATTTCAGCCATAGGTTCCCCTTTCTGTTGAGTTACGTTGTTACATACTCAGCCATCTTACATGTGTTTCTGAAGCATGGTAAAAGAGGCTAAAATACGAAATAAATGCCCGATGAATGTAATCCACCGGGCATCCACATTGCAGCATTCAAGGCACTGTATCATAAAGGCATTCGGTGATCACTGGCCATGTAGTAGGATCATTTGGATCGCCGGAAGGATTCCAAGAACAGTTTCCTGCAATCGCAGTCACACTATTTGGAATAGTCGTACCCGGATCCTTGCATATAGCGAGAATCCCCTCTCCAGGTGCCGCCTTTAGCAGAATGTTCAGTTCTGGAGGAATCCAGCTTTTTTTACTTTTTTCCATGTTGTTCTCCATTATTTTTTAACTAAAAAGTAACAGCTTCAAGAGCACAGAACCTATGTGCCAAGATAATATTACGTATTTTTTTTGTGAATTTGTAATATTTTTCGAAGTCGACACTCTATAGAATTCCAAATGAACAGACCAGAAAAAAAATAAGTTTTTAGCCAACTATATTATTGGGTTAGAGAAAAATACACGATGTTCCAGTTCCTATTTGTCATAAGCAACGACACACTACGGCCTCACTTGACGCCAGACGCTTAAGCAGACCAGGAAACCATACCGAAAAGTGCTTTCTTGTTATGAACTGGGTAGCTATTACCAGCGACTCTACCACAGATAAAGTAGCTAACAATTCTATATTCCGGCTTGATCAACGAATTGTTACATAACAAAAAAAAACGTTTGTACATCGCTGGCCTCGAAGTTTCTGCAAGGAGAAGTAACATTATGCAAGGAACGATTGATTTTAAATCCGAAAGTCTATGATGTGAATTTGAGGTGCAACATGATGCGTTATGTACAACTCAAGAAAACAATCTTAACCGTCATGGAATAATCAATGTCGAGAGTAGCTACGCAACCAAAGCCGATCATTCAAAGCGCTCTTTAAAAAGAGAGGAGCAATGATAATTCCAATAATTAAAATAGGAACGCATTATTGATTTTTTGGGCAACCAATTATAATGAGTTGTTACCCATTCTTTTTCAGGAACAAGTGCCCTGTAGATATAGATGATCTTTTCACTTATTTTTTGAATCTTTGCAATATCAGTGAAAAAAAGCTGAAGTGATAGCGGTTTTTCATCATAAATACCACTCAACAACTCTGAAAGACTTCTTGAGGTACGATGTACTTCCTCGTCATCAATAAAGTCTTGCGGAATTGGTGAAGTAAAATAAAGATACGTATACGTCAAAGCAGTAGTAACTTCGTGTCGTAATGAAGGATTTTGACAATAATACAAAATAAGTTCCCAATTAAGAGTTTCCCTGTATTTTATAATCAGCTCATTGATATCACAAAGCATCCGTAAGCGCACAAAATAAGGCGCATCACAATAAAAATGCACACATAGGTGTAAAAGCATAAATTCCGTTCCGAGACAATAAATATTACGACTTTGCTTGTAAAGAACAATCGAATCCCATACCTTATCATTTATACTATCATGATCATAATTTTTAAAAAGAATACAATGTATTTCCAGAATTCCATTTTTAAAGCAAATCGCAGGTAAATGCTTAGCCTTTAAATTAGCCAATTTCTCATTAACCCAAGACTTGTGTAATGGCGAATCTATCATAAGGTTTTCATTACAAAAAGCTGCTAATATTTTATCAAAAATATTTAAACCACGTCCTTTTTCAACAAGGATATCGATATCACCCATTGAGCGAATCCCAACATTTGGATAAAGCGATTCAACCAAGTCAATTCCCTTAAGAAGCACAATCTTTTCATCGCAAACTCCAGCGATCTTTTCAAGCAATTGCAAATACTTTACATTCTTTGCAAGTGTTGTGTAAAATATATTTTTAAATTTTGAAAACAGATTCGATGGGACAAGATTTGACAACCCATACTTCGTAAGAGAGTAATAGATAATTGACGCAACCTTATGAACATTGGCCATGCTCAAAAGATAGTCCCAATCTTCGATTTTGCACGATAAATCCTTAAGCAAAATAATATGTTCTTCAGAAAGCGACAGCCTTGAAGCCGTTATAATGAAATTATCTTCGTTCATCATTGTATTGAAAGTTTACATGAAACGATTGATTTCGAGTGCTTGCACTGCACAACGCTTAACTATTCCACACAATCCCAGTTAACTATTAAATTATATTTTAATCCTGCAAAAAAAATCGATATATTTCCATATTCAAGAAAAGAACTATTCGAAAGATTTCAACTACACATGTCATGATCATATATTATTAATAAAGTCAAACATAAATTTTCCGTGTAACAAAAAACAGGTCCTTCAAAATAATCACAGCAATGACAACGGGTATACTTTCGGCAGAAAAGAGGGATATTTGCAAAATTTGGATTAAGTGTAATTATAATAATTCTAAACGAATGACATTCTGCGAAGTGTAAAAAACGTTTTTGACAAATAGCTCAATTCAGGCTTCTGCTATATTGAATTATACAAAATTCTTAACCCATCAATTATCGAATACTTAGGACGAAACCCCAGCAATGCCTGAGCTTTACCAATATCAAGACAACTTCGCTTAGGATATAAAGGATCCGGTTGCCTAACTTCAATTTTCAGTTTTTGATTTAAGCTTTTCAAGTACCTCGCTATATACATTAGCTTTGTAGCGCTTCCCGAACCTATGTTGAACGCAGCAATTCCCGTTTTGACCTGAACCCCTTTAATACATTGGTGTTTAAAATTTAATTTTCTTAACATTTTGAGTATGAAACTGTATTTTTTTGTATATTTGTAAAGATCGTGTTATTTAAATATATAAAGATATTTTTATAATGATTATCAAGAGCGAATTGAACGCAAATAGCTTAATT
>CAIQGA010000226.1 GCA_903871235.1 uncultured Chlorobiaceae bacterium | reverse complement strand
CCGGAGGAGTTCCCTTTGAATTCAATACCATCGGCGTCTGCGACGGTATTGCAATGGGCCATATCGGCATGCGCTACTCCCTTGCAAGCCGCGAGCTCATTGCTGACAGCGTCGAAACCGTCGCTGAAGCCCATCGACTCGACGGACTTGTCTGCATTCCGAACTGCGACAAAATCACCCCCGGCATGATGATGGCCGCACTGCGCATCAACATCCCGGTCATCTTTGTCTCCGGCGGCCCCATGAAAGCCGGCCACACCCCTGCGGGCAAAACCGTTGACCTCATTTCAGTCTTTGAAGCAGTCGGCCAGTACAGCGCCGGAAAAATCAGCAACGAGGAGCTCGACTCAATCGAAGAGAGCGCCTGCCCCGGTTGCGGCTCATGCTCCGGCATGTTCACCGCCAATTCAATGAACTGCCTCAGCGAAGCACTTGGCTTTGCCCTGCCCGGCAACGGCACCATTCTTGCCATCGACCCCCGGCGCAACGAGCTGGTCAAAGAGGCCTCCCGCCGCATTATTGATCTTGTGAAAAAGGATATCAAACCACGCGACATTCTTACCCGCAGTTCGCTGCTCAACGCTTTTGCCCTCGATTTTGCAATGGGCGGCAGCACCAACACCATCCTGCACACACTCGCCATTGCCAACGAAGCTGAACTTGACTTTGATTTTTCGGAACTGAACGCCCTTTCGGCCAGAACACCCTATATCTGCAAGGTGAGCCCCGCTACCATGGCGGTTCATATTGAAGATGTCGATCGCGCTGGCGGCGTATCGGCCATTTTGCACGAGCTCAGCCAGATTGAGGGCCTTCTTGACCTCTCAGCCTTGACCGTAACCGGAAAAACGCTTGGCGAAAATATTGCCGACGCAGAGGTTCTTGATCGCTCGGTCATCAAAAGTATTGAAAAGCCATACTCGGCTACAGGCGGCCTCGCCGTCCTTTTCGGAAATCTTGCCCCGCAGGGAGCCGTGGTCAAAACCGGCGCCGTAGCTCCTGAAATGATGCAACACACCGGCCCGGCAAAAATCTACGACTGCCAGGATGACGCCATCAAAGGCATTATGAATGATGATGTCAAACCAGGCGACGTAGTGGTCATCCGCTACGAAGGCCCGAAAGGAGGCCCGGGAATGCCGGAAATGCTCTCCCCTACCAGCGCCATCATGGGTCGGGGTCTCGGAGAATCAGTTGCACTTATCACCGACGGACGCTTCTCCGGAGGATCGAGAGGCGCCTGCATCGGCCACATCTCCCCCGAAGCTGCCGAGCGCGGCCCGATTGCCGCCCTGCAAAACGGCGACTCAATCACCATTGATATTCCCGCCAGAAGCATTTCGGTCAACCTCTCTGACGCAATCATCAATGAGCGGCTGGCACTGCTGAAGCCATTTGAACCGAAAATAAAAAAAGGATATCTGGCCCGCTATGCACAAATGGTCACCTCGGCCAATACCGGTGCTATCCTGAAAAACCAAGTTTCTCTTGAAAATAAATAAGTTAGCTATGCATGCATCAGGTCAAACACTCAATGGCTCAGAGATATTTTTTGAATGTCTGCGGCGTGAAAACGTTGAATATATTTTTGGCTATCCCGGCGGATCACTGCTGAAAGTCTACGAAACACTCTACGACGTCGAAGACATCCAGCACATCCTTGTCCGTCACGAACAGGGCGCAACCCACATGGCCGAAGGGTACGCCCGAGCTACGGGAAAGCCCGGCGTTGTGCTGGTCACCTCCGGCCCCGGAGCAACCAACACCGTCACCGGAATCGCCAACGCCTACATGGACTCCTCTCCGATGGTTGTCTTTACCGGACAGGTACCCAGCTCACTGATCGGCAACGACGCTTTTCAGGAGGCCGACATTGTCGGAATCACTCGGCCCATAACCAAGCATAACTTTCTTGTCAAGGATGTCAAGGAGCTTGCCATTACCATCCGCAAGGCATTTTTCCTTGCAACAAACGGTCGACCGGGCCCGGTACTTGTGGACATGCCCAAAGATATCCTCAACGCCTCCTGCCTCTTTCAGTGGCCCGAAATGGTTGAAATCCGGGGATTCAAACCAACCCTCAAATGCCACATCAACCAGGTACAAAAGGCAGCGCATAAAATTGCAGAGGCAAAACGACCCCTCCTCTACATCGGCGGCGGTGTCATCAGTGCAGATGCATCCGAAGAGCTCCGCGCCTTCGCCATAAAGCAGAACATACCCGTCACCATGACCCTCCAGGGACTTGGTGCCTTTGCAGGCAACCATCCACTCAGCATGGGAATGCTCGGCATGCACGGCACCTACTGGGCAAACCAGGCCGTCAACGCCTGTGACCTCCTCATCGCCGTCGGCGCACGCTTCGACGACCGGGTTACCGGAAAAACCGCAACCTTTGCGACACAGGCATACAAAATCCATAACGACATTGACCCCACCAACGTCGACAAAAATATCAAGGTTGATCTGCCGATTGTGGGCGATGCAAAACACTTCCTCACCTCACTCATCGAAGAGATGCCCGCTACCGCTGAAGATCGCACGCCCTGGCTCGCCCAGATCGAAGAGTGGCGCAAAAAGTGCCCGCTGACCTACGAAACCAGTGACGACAAGCTCAGAACCGAATTTGTGATTGACGAAGTTTCAAAACAGACCCAGGGCAACGCCGTTGTAGTCACCGACGTTGGCCAGCACCAGATGTGGACATCGCAGTTCTACACCTTCATCAATCCCCGCTCCATCATCACCAGCGGTGGACTCGGCACTATGGGCTACGGCCTGCCAGCAGCCATCGGCGCAGCGTTCGGCATCACCGACAAGCCAGTTATTCTCTTCTGCGGAGACGGAGGGCTCATGATGAATATCCAGGAGCTTGTTACCGCCGTGTACGGTAAAATTCCCATCAAGATCTTTTTGATCAACAACAGCTTTCTCGGCATGGTGCGCCAGTGGCAGGAGCTCTTCCACAAAGAAAAATACTCCTTTACCGACCTTGGCGACAGCAACCCCGACTTTGTTAAAGTTGCCGAAGCCTTCGGCTGCAAGGCACTCATGGCCGACAACCCCGAAAGTGCCAAAAATGCCATCACAGAGGCCCTCGCATGGAATGAAGGACCAGTTCTTGTTGACTTCAGGGTGGTCAAAAAAGATATGGTCTTCCCCATGGTACCTGCGGGAGGCTCAATTTCTGACATGCTCCTTGAGCGCTTGAACCCGAAAACGATGGTCTGAACCAGACTCTGACGCGGGCTGCCAGGAGTACCACACCGTGCGGTATAACTGGCTGCCCTCTTCAGGTGATGAAGGGCTGCTTGAATCAGGAACGGCCCATTAAGCCTGATAAGTTTTACACCCCTGACACAATGACCTTCCAGACCAACTACCGCAAACACTCTTTCTCCGAGCGCGGCAAGGGCGACCTGCTTATTCCGGCAACATCAAACACCTTTTCCGATCGAAGCAAAAAAGTATTCGATCTTTTGCGGAATTACTGTCAGGCTTTTCCCGGAATTAGTGTTCGAAGTTCAGCAGATTTTGTGTTCGAGGTTTGCCGGAATATGCAACCCTTTATTAGCTTGTTAACGAAATGGTGAGTTCGTGCAAGCCTGTTGTCATCAAAGGGAAAAGAGGGAATGCCGTTCTTTTATCGGAAAATGACTGGAGTGTGATCTCAGAAACACTGCATCTTGCTTCCCTTTCAGGCATGCTTGAGCCAATTCAGGGGGTAAAGCGCAAAACAGAGCGACTACATCCTCAAAAAACAATAGATAATTTTCATAAAAATACGTAAAATGAGGAAGTTGCTCAGATGGCTGCTCATTTTTAAGATTGGCCTGTTTTTAATTTTCGACGACAAGTGGTAATAATGTCTGCTACGACTCAATACATTGTAGTTACATTTTTCACTCCAATAACAGGCGATCAACAATAAGCCACTCCGTAATTTCAATTTACATATGCACGATTCCTTTGTGTTTTTCCTAACAAATAAAAAAACAATTTACTATGAAAAAATTATTTTTTTTGTTGACATTTTTTCTGCTTGCCGCCTGCGGTTCTACGAGCAGTATCCAGGATAAAGAAGGAAAAATGACTCATACAGATTTATCATCTTATGACAATGTTGTGGTTCTCGATTTTTCTGATGCGACCAAAAAGAACAACCTTCCAGCTTTTGCCGGGAAAAATTTTGCCGATCGTATCGCAGCCAGCATAAAGGAAAAAGGCGTTTTCAAGGCTGTATCAAGAGAACCGATAGCTGATAAAAGTATCATTGTTTCCGGTACTATCACAAAATATAACGAGGGGAACGGTGCTCTCAGGTTATTAATCGGCTTTGGGGCCGGTAGTTCTTATTTTGATGCGGATGTAAATTTAACTGACTCATTAACCAAACAGGAATTGGGCAAAATTGTAGTTGATAAACAAAGCTGGGCCTTGGGAGGCATAGCAGCATCGACACAAACTGTAGAAGGGTTTATGGATGGTGCGACGAAAAAAATTGCAACCGAGCTGGCTGAAGCGAAAAATCTTAATGCTGATAAACATGAACCAGATCAGCAATAATAGACACTGGTAAGCGTTTTTGTTGGACTCTTCGATGGAACGGCGTAATGAATGAGGAAAAAGTCGATATTTCATCTCAAGAGTCCGACAATCTTTTTCAGCTTTTTGTACTCAGAATGTTGTTGATATATTGTTTTAATTGGAACGGATTACTCCATTGCCTTTTGTTTTGGCAAACAAGACATTTGCCACTCATCGTTTGATTTCCCTATCTCTTTCCGTTTTTGGATGAAAAAAAGGAGCCATGCAACTCCTCCATCATTTCTTCAAAAGCCTGTTCACTGCGGTCGTGTGACCGAAAAACAAAAATCAGCCAACATACAATCCGCGATTAACATTGTCATTCCTGAGTTCACACATGGCTTAGCCAAAAATGCCTGAAAAGTCAATAAAATCAAGGGGGTGTTTTCGTTTTCGGTCTTGTAGTGCCTAATGAATTATTTTCTTTGTTTTTTCTTTTTT
>CAIQGA010000225.1 GCA_903871235.1 uncultured Chlorobiaceae bacterium | reverse complement strand
GTTGCCAAGTGACATGTCGAGGTACTGAGCAATCTTTTCTGCAAGAGCCGGATTGCTGCGTCCCGCAAAAATTTTAATGGGTTTTGCCATCGTGTCCTGCATATTCGGATGAAAGGGGTTATATTATGGCAGTACGGTTAATGCCCGTGAGTGTTTTTGCTCCATTTCGGGGGAAAACATTCAAGGGAACTCAAATATAGTTAAAAAGGCCGAAAAATTAATTAATTTTTTACTCTTTCTAAACGGAGTTTATTTGCTTGAAAAATATGACTATTAAGGAAATCCAGAACTACCTCGGGCAATTTTTTGATCCCGTTGAACTGGAGGGAGAGGGAGAGGGCTTGATTTCTGCTCCTGCAAAGATTGAGAGTGCGCAAAAAGGGCAGGTAAGTTTTGTGGCAAACGAGAAGTATGTAAAATATCTCTCTACCACGGCAGCCTCGCTCGTTATCGTACACCACTCAGTTGCCGTTGATGAGTTCAGCCACACAATTTCGTTCATCAAGGTCAGCGATCCCTATACGGCGTTTGTTTTTATACTCAAGAAATTTGCAACACCCCGCCTTGTCGCCGCAAAAGGTATTGCTCCCACGGCGGTGATTGGTGAAGGTGTCACTATGGGTGAGGGCGTCTCGATTGGCGCTTGTGTGGTGATTGGTGATAGATGTTCTATCGGGCGCAACACCGTTATTGGTGCACATGCTGTTCTTCTGCACGATGTTTCTATTGGAGAGGACTGCGTTGTATTCCCTTCTGTTACCTGTTATGATGGTACCATTATCGGTAGCAGGGTGGTCATCCATTCGGGAAGTGTCATTGGCGCTGATGGCTTTGGTTTTGCTCCGCAGCGTGATGGTTCTTATGTGAAAATTCCGCAGATGGGCATTGTGGAAATCGGTGATGATGTTGAAATCGGGGCCAATGCTACCATTGACCGGGCCACCATGGGCAGCACGGTGATTGGCCGGGGAGCCAAGATTGATAATCTCGTTCAGATCGCCCATAATTGCCGTATTGGCGAAGATACGGTTATTGCCGCTCAGGCGGGTATTTCCGGGAGTGTAACACTCGGTCGTCAGTGCGTGATTGGTGGACAGGCGGGATTTGCCGGTCATCTTGAACTCGCTGATCGCATACAGGTTGCTGCGCAGGCGGGGATTTCGAAATCCTTTCTTCAGCCCGGCATTGCACTGCGTGGTTATCCGGCGCAGCCCATGCGCGACCAGTTGAAGCACGAGGCGATGTTGCGAAACCTTGGAGCCATGAAGACAAAGCTCGATCACCTTGAACGAGAGATGAAAGAGCTTGCCAGGAGGTAGACTCGATAGTCTGCCTATTGCAGGATACTGTTTATATTACAGTTGTAGGGCAGGTAGCGGATGTGGGAGGAATCAAGGTTCTCTTTTGTCCATTCTCTTTTTTCCTCATCCATATACGGCAGCAGCAACAGGATTATTTTGCGTATGCTGCTGCCAAAGTCTTCGCTGTACCTCTGAAACAGCGATGAGATCCAGAGCGTGTTGCCTGGTCGATCAATTTTTATACCTTCGCGGTTGATAAAACTTTTCGTTGCGGTGTCGAGCTGACGGTCGATGAGAGCCGCATCGTAGAACTCTATGGGAGCGCAGGATGACGATGCGCAGAAGAGTGCGAAATGGATCCGGTAGTCGAATGATGTTACCGTAAGGTGGCTGCGTTGATCGTCTGCCAAAAAAGGCTTGATGGGAAAGTGCGGGTGTGTCCGGTTATGACGGAGTATGCCGTGCTCAATATCGTCAGGCGTAAAAAAGAGTCCGCCGATGGTGTAGCCGATCCGGGCAAAAAAATGTGGAATTTCAAACACAGAACCCTGAATATCGAATTCAAGGACACCGTGAATGATGAGCACGTTATAGATATTAATCCAGAAAGCTTTTTTTTCTGTATCGTTTTGGAGAAGTTCCAGATTGAAGCTGTTGAGCGATCCTGCCAGGTGAAGGTATTGGTCAAACTCTTCGGAGTGCTTCAGTGCGTTGTAATTGACCATGCCCTTCTCTGTATTGAAAAACGCTCCCTGCAGTCGGCCAAGCCGCTTTTTTAATTCGGCTGCCAGAGTAATGGCGGGTGCGGGTTGAGCGCTCCGTTCAGGGTTCAGGATTGCCTGCAGGGGAATTTTTTGTTGCAACGGATCCCCGCAGCGGGCCTCTTTTCCCGTTTCATGGAGACGGTTCTCGGCTGCCAGAATTGCGGCAACCGCATTGATATAGCCGATATGGCTGAATGCCTGGGGAAAATTGCCCAACATTTCATGCGTCGAGCTTTCAAACTCTTCCGAAAAAAGCCCGAGGTGATTTGATGCGTTCACGGTTTGCTTGAGCAATGCGAGAGCTTCCTCGATTTTTTCTGAGAGCGCCAGGCACTCTACGAGCCAGAAGTTGCAAAGAATAAATCCGCCCTCATCGCCTTTCAGGCCATCTTCTGCCTTGTAGCGGAGCAGAAAACCATTCTGCATCAACTTCTCCCTGCATGCGTTGATCGTTCCTTGCACTCGTGGGTCTCTCGCAGGAAGAAAGCCGACAATCGGCAACAGCAGGAGGCTTGCATCAAGCTCCGAAGAGCCATATTTCTGGACAAAACTGTTTGCCGCCTTATCGAATCCTTTCGTCAGAATATCCTCCCTGATCCGTTCCCGCTCTTTCAGCCAATGGGCGAGAGGAGCGTCAAATCCGAAACGTCGGGCAATGGTGATGCCGCGGTCGAGGGCAACCCAGCACATCACTTTTGAATAGACGAAATGGTGCGGGCCGTTGCGCACTTCCCATATTCCGTCATCGGGTTTTTGCCAGTTTTCAATGGCAATGGTACAGATTTCGCGGAAAAATGGCCAGAGTTCCTCATCAATTTTTCCGGCATAATCCGATAAGCGGAGGGCAGCATCCATGACTTCACCGTAAATGTCCCACTGGTTCTGCCGGTGCGCGTCGTTGCCGATTCGTACAGGTCTTGAATGACGATATCCTTTCAGGTGGAGGAGTTCCTGTTCTTTCAGCCGGTCGTTGCCATGCAGGGTGTACATGATCTGCAGATTCCGGCTTCCGTATTTACGGTAGGTTTCATGCACCCATCGGAGGTAAGTGTCTGCTTCGGCGACGTGGCCGACGGAGAAGAGTGCTTTAAGGGTAAATGCGGCATCTCTCAGCCAACTGAAGCGGTAATCCCAGTTTCTCTCACCACCCAAAGTTTCAGGAAGTGAGGTCGTTGGTGCCGCAGCAATGGCTCCGGTTGGCTGAAAGGTCAGCAGTTTGAGCAGAAGCAGGGAGCGGTTAATCATCGGGGTGAACTCTCCGAGATAGGCGCATCGCTCACCGAGGCAGGGGAGTACCCAATCCTGCCAGAATATCCTGTTTTCCTCAAAAGGACAAGGGAGTGGATCGTAGCTGTTATGGCTTCCATAGATCAGGTCGATATGCGCCTCTTCACCAGCCTCAAGTTGTAACGCCAGTCTCAGTTCTCCCGCACTGTTGCCGAGAAGAGTGGTTTCTGCGCCTGCCAGAGCAAGTGAAAGGGTTTTGTCACCAAAGCTGACTGTAAAGTGGTTGGCGCCCTCATCAGTAATGGATGGTACCACCATTGCATATTCCGGCCTTGGTTTCAGGGTGAGCGTGAAATGAATGGTGCCCCGGACGACCTTCAGACAGCGATGGATGCGATGCTTTGTCTTTTTGATGTGGGCATTATTTTCGACAACCATAAAATCATGGAGTAGCGCTTCGGCACCCTTTGTGCGGAACCGGCAGGAGAGAATATTGGTGTTGGCCAGATATTCCTGTTCAGAAAAAAAGGGTTCCGAAGGCTGGAGGCTGAAAAAGCCTCCCTGCTCATCATCGAGCAGTGAGGCGAAGATGGTTGGGGAGTCGAGCCAGGGAAGGGAGCAGTAATCTATGGAGCCATCTTTTGATACGAGTGCGGCAGAGTGAAGATCCCCGATCAGGCCGTAGTCAGCAATGCTTCGGTACATTTCGTCATTCCTTCTCTTTGGGCGTTGGGTAAAACATAACGGAATTTACGAAAGATTCCTTGGTACCTGCGATGAGTGGTGGTGCAGAATGGGTTTTGGAAGTGATATATCTATGACAAAGGTAAATCGTGAAGGAAAGGAAAGCAGTACCTGATCAACTTCAAATTCAAAGGAGCAGATTCCGCTCAGGGTATGCAGGGTATCGCTTAGCGACTGTTTTCTGAGTGCCTTGTTGTGCAGGCGTACTCCGAGTCCGTCCCTGGAGGCAAGTTGTCCGAAATAGTCTCTTACTCCCTCGGGAGTGATGACCGTATGGGGAGAAAAGGTGGGAATAAGGACTGCGGACTCATTGTAAAGCGCAGCAATGTCGTCGGCATTTCCGCTGCAGATTCTTGTAACCCATTGAAAGAGAACCTCTTCGGCAGTTTTAAAATAGATCATGGTTGTGCGTTATGTTTTACAAGGGAGAGTAGGCTGACATAATTATCCATTTTTTTCAGGCTTGTTTGGATGGAGGGAATGTAATCATTTTTTATTTTTTTCCCCCGTACGCCTCATAAAAAAGCCTGAACCCCGTCTGTTCAGGCTTTTTTGCTGGTTTTACAACTTGAATTTAAAAAAGAGTTAATACCTCAACTCACCGGAATCTGCCTGGCGTTTGAGCTCGTCATTTGCATAAATCAGCACTTCAACGCGGCGGTTAAGCCTGCGCCCCTCTTCTGTTTCGTTGGTTGAAACGGGACGGGTTTCACCAAATCCGACAGGGGAGACTCTTCTGGAGGAAACGCCGTATGCTTCAAGCAGAATTGCTACAGATTCAGCCCTTCTTTCAGAAAGAGACTGGTTTGCTGCCTCGCTGCCGGTATTGTCGGTATGACCTTCGATGACAAGAGTGGTGTCGTGATAACGGTTGAGAATGCGTGCGAGTTTTTCAATGTTGTAGCGGCTGGTCGAGGTTATGGTCGCCGAACCGGTTGAGAAGAGAATGCCGGAGTCGAAAATTACCCTGATGCTGTCGCCGACACGTTCAACACGCGCCCCCTCCACATCGCGGTCAATTTCAGCCGCCTGTTTATCCATATAGTTGCCGATAAGCGCTCCGCCAGCTCCGCCGATGACTGCGCCGATAAGCGCCCCTTTCACCCAACTGCCCGAACGGCTGCCGATAATACCGCCGATAACGCCTCCAGCCGTTGCGCCGATACCGGCACCGCGTCCAGCATTGGTCGATGATTCACAGCCCCAGGTCATGCCTGTCATGGCAAGAATGAGCAAAAAAACAACTGGTTTGGTAAGTTTTTGTACATGGTTCATCGTCGTAGAGTGTTTATATTTGAAAATTTTTGCGTGAACAGATTATAAAAAAATGTAATTACAGGAACATCAAAACTGGGTGAATAAATCCTCAATTGAGTGGTATCATGCAAAGAAATACGAGCTGTAGTTGAGCTGGTGCGGCTTTTGCCAGGAATACTGCAAATTGAATGATTCTTGCCCTCATCTTTCCGGTTTGATGCTGACGAAAATTTATAATCTGATTTGTTGGTTTATAGCTCCGACAGCAGTAACCCTTTAAGACACCGTATCGTCATGAGCCGCTTAAAAGAAGAATGGATTGATCGTCTTGAATCCGGCTTGCCACCGAAGGAGAGGATCGTTGAGCGTAACATAGCCATTACTGCTCAGTATGCGGCGTGGTATTTGCAGAAACCGCAGCTTTTCAAGTGGGCGGGGATGGCAGCCTTTGCTTCTCGGCAGGTTGGTATTGCGCTTGCGTTTTCCGAAATGATGCATGCTCCCGATCCTGTTGTTCTTGAGGAAGAGAGGCAGGATCAAGGTTTTTCATTTGATCCGGGAAGGTTGTTTCGTTCTGCCCTCAATAACCTCTTTTCTGTTCCTTCGTTCATGCATTCGGTAGCAGCCCGTCAGCTTTTTCTTGCCGATCTTGATGAAATCCGTCGAGGGAACAATACTATTTTTGCCGATATCGCATGGGCACATGCGGCCTATCTGGAACGCGGCATTGGTGAGATTGTGAAAAATTGCGAAGGAGAGGAAGATGAATACCTGCTGACAGGCTTCAGGATGATTGATGATGGTGCACGCATACTGGAAAAAGCGGGTGATGAAGAGGAGGCCCGCAGGGTGATATGGAATGGTAATGTGCTGTTGCTTCGTCAAGAACAGCTCAATACCTTGCAACCGGTTTTTGATGCGATCAGTCAGCAGGGAAGGATTGTCGTTTCGTTTGGAAGCGAGCTTGATTTTTCAGGAGCGGTTGAAAACGTCAAAGCCTCTTTTTCATCTTTTTCAGGATATTTCGAAACGCTGACTGGTCTCAAGAGTGTCACTGACCGGGATGATCGCTGGCAGTGGATTGAAAAGGATGTGCTACCGTCGTGGGATCGTGTGGATGGTACCTACGCTGAAGGCTCAGGCCTGAAAAAGCAGCTTGAAGCATTTGTTGCCGGTGAATCAACCATGATGCATCAGGTGAAAGAGTATGCCGCAAACCTGTTCCGTATTTCATGAACAGGTAAAATTATCCTCCTATTTTGGCCGGAGGGCTTCGACGGGGTTGAGGTTGGCGGCTTTCCACGCAGGGAAGAGCCCGAAGGTTATGCCGATACCGGAACAGACAACCATTGAGACGATAATCCAGACCCAGGGAAATATCGTCGGAAGGTTGAATTGCAGTGCGATGAGGTTTCCCGTCACAATGCCTGCCAGAATCCCAATCACCCCTCCGGTAATGGAGAGAAAAAATGATTCGAAGAGGAACTGGCGAAGAATGGTTCTGCGAGGCGCCCCGATTGATTTTCTGATGCCGATTTCCCTAGTTCTTTCCGTGACGCTGACCAGCATGATGTTCATGATACCAACCCCGGCGGTCAGCAGGGCCATAAAGCTGATGATGAAAGCGCCGATACCGATGGCACGCTGAATATCACGGAATGAGTCTATGAGCGATTCATTCGTCCTGATCTCAAAATCGTTGGGTTCTTTTACTGTCAGTCCTCTCGCAAGCCTCATGGCGCCGATTGCCTGGTCGATGGCCTGTGGATACTCTTTGCGTGAGAGCGCTTCAATGGTGATGGCGATACTGCTTTTTTCGTTGATGTGGTCGAGGTATCGGGTTATGGGAATAAGCACAAAGTTATCCTGGCTCTGGCCAAAGGCAGCACCCTTTTTTTCAAAAACACCGGCGATAGTATAGATTTCACCGTTGACCTTGATGAACTTGTTCTGCGGGTTTTCGCCACTTGGGAAGAGCGTTGCCGCAACTTCGCCGCCGAGTACTGCGCTGTTTCTTGCCGAGCGGATATCGCTCTCTGCGAGGTTGCGGCCGAGCGCAATGGTGTAGCCGTTTGATGCAGCAAAGTTCTCATCACCGCCGGTCATCGTGACATCAGGATTGGTGGTCAGGTTGCCATATTTTGCCTGATTGGCCATGCTTGTGATGATGAAGCCAATCGTACGGGCTCTGGATTCCATGCTTTTACGGAAAAAAAGTGCCTGCTTGTAGCTGATATCCTTCCGGTTTGCATAGAAGTTACGGCTGTGACCGCTGCCAAAAACTGTTGCAGGGTTTTTCTGTATCTGAAAGGTGTTGGCTCCGAGGCTTGTCAGGCCCGATTCGACGCTTTTGTCGATGGCATCGAGGGCTGTCATGACGGCAATAATGGAGAATACGCCTACGGCGACACCCATGATGGTGAGCCATGAACGGAGTTTATTGACCGCCAGGGAGTAGATCGCCTGGATGATGGTTTCACGCAGCAGCATAAGCCCTCCTATTCATAACGCAGCGAGTCAGCCGGATCGAGCTTTGAGGCTGTAACAGCCGGAGCAAGGCCGGAGATGATTCCCGTGATAACGGAAACGGCAAGACTCGCAAGAACAAGATCAGGGGAGAACTGTATCGGAAAATCAGGCACAATTTTTTCGATGGCAATGGTGATAAAGAGGGAGGTCGCGAGCCCGACTCCACCCCCGATGAGGCATATCATAACCGATTCGATGAGAAATTGTAAAAGAATGGTGCGACGTCTGGCGCCAAGGGCCTTGCGCAGTCCGATCTCCCTGGTGCGCTCTTTGACGCTTACAAAGGTGATGTTCATGATACCGATGGCACCAACAAAGAGCGACATACCGGTAATGAAGATGCCAGCGATGGCAATGCCGTTTTTGATGGGGTCAAGCTGGCTCTTGAACGCTTGTTGCTCGTTGATGGAGAAGTCCTCTTCTTTGCCCGGTGGAAGTCGCCGGATTCTTCTCATAACTCCGAGTAGCTCCTCTTTGGCCTCAGCAACGCGCTCCTGATTCTTGATTTTCACCCGCATGGTGATGAACATGTTTTTACCGTAGATTTTTTCAAAGGCTCCAAGAGGCATGATGATCTGGTTGTCGAAGCTGAAAAGGCCAAGAAACTTTCCCTGTTTTTTGAAAATTCCGATGATTCTGAACTTGCGGTTTTTGATCTGGATGGCTTTTCCGAGAGCAGGCTCATTGGGAAAGAGTCCAACCGCGATATCGTCTCCAATGGCGCAGACCATTGCGCTTCCGGCAGACTCTCCAGGAGTAAAAAAGCGGCCGGCAGAAAGGTTGCCTGATGCGGTTTGCAGGTAGTCATGGTTGGTTCCGAGAGAAAAGACCTGCTCGAGGTTCCTCTCCCGGTATTTTGCCGACGCCTGATAGGTTGACATCTGCGGAACCGCAATGAGCAGCTCGGAGTGCGGATTGTCGGCAATAATGCGATTGAGCTGGGCCGCATACTCTGTTTTCAGGTCAGGGCGGTTGCGGTACCTCCACCATTGCCCCATAGTGCTCCATGATGATTTCTGGACATAGATCACGTCGTAGCCAAGCATGGCAAGGCTTTTGTCGAAGCCCCGGTCGATGCCGTTGATCGCCGTGCCCATCATGGTAATGGCAACAATGCCGATAATGACACCGAGCGCGGTAAGAAACGATCGTATCTTGTTCGCCCTGATCTGGAAGAGCGCCATTTTCAAACTTTCAGCGCTTTCATAGCGGAACTGTCGCCAGGTAGTGTTCATTGGCTTCTGTCGCTTTCAATTTTTCCATCACGGAGCCGGATGAGTCGACGGGTATAGCGCGCAATATCCTCTTCATGCGTAATGAGGATTATGGTATTCCCGGCTTCGGAGAGATCTCCGAAGATGTTCATGATGTCGCGGCTGGTCGCGGTATCGAGGTTTCCGGTAGGCTCATCGGCTAAAATGATTGAGGGTTTGTTGATGAGTGCCCTTGCAATGGCTACCCGTTGAATCTGCCCTCCGGAAAGTTCGGCTGGTTTGTGTGTCATTCGGTCGCCAAGTCCTACCCTCACAAGTGCTTCCGCTGCACGCTCTTCGCGCTCCCCGGGTGGGACTCCGGCGTAGATCAGCGGCAGTTCGACATTGCGCAGGCAGTTAAGGCGGGGAAGAAGGTTGAAGGTCTGAAAAACAAAACCGATTTCTCGGTTTCTGACAAGGGCCAGTTCATCGTCATTCATTTCAGCCACACTCTGGCCGTTAAGTTCATAGCTGCCGGAAGAGGGTGTATCAAGGCAGCCGATAATGTTCATAAGGGTTGATTTTCCGCTGCCGGAGGGGCCCATGATTGCCGCATAGTCGTTCAGCTTGAACTCAAGGTTGATAGAGTCCAGCGCACGAACAACCTGATCGCCCATTTCATAGAATTTGCAGAGCGACTGCATGGTGATAACATTTGATGGCATAGGGGCGTTATTGTTGCGGTGGTTTGACCATGCAGCCATTTGTAAGCTTGCTGGTGATGGCGGTATAACTTCCCGAAACAACCTCTTCTCCTTTTTTAAGTCCTGCTGTGACCACGATGTGGGTATTGTCGGTTGTGCCTGTTTTGACTGGCCGGAACCATGCTTTTCCTGATTTGACAACAAAAACTCCCTGCTCGCTTTCGGTTGCTTTGCCAACCGGTGCGATGGTTATCATCTCTTTTTCACTCTCGGCACTTTTTTTGGTGGCAGATCCGCCTCGTATCGTGACGCTTTGAATGGGCACAACAAGAGCGTTTTGTACCCGCTGCGACTCAATATCCGCCGTTGCGCTCATGCCTGGTTTCAGCAGGCGATCATGGTTGAAAATGCGGATCTTGACTGAAAAGTTGGTCACCTCCTCCTGCGTTCCGGCAGCCTTTGAGATGGCTGAATTGGAAATTTCATGGACGATGCCTTTGAAGATGCGATCGCCGTAAGCGTCCACTGTGATTGTGACAGGGTTGCCCGCTTTTACATTGACGATGTCGTTTTCATTGACCTCCACCTCTACCTGCATACTGTCAAGATTTGCAAGCCGCAGTACCTCCGTGCCGGGAAACTGGCCAGTGCCGACAACACGCTCACCCGGCTTGCTGTTCAGGGCGATAATGGTACCGTTGATGGGTGCCCGGACGACGGTTTTTTTCATCCGTTCCTGATTCTGGTCGAGCAGGCTCTTGTTCTGTTGTATGGTATAGATAGATGCCTGGTAGCTTGCCTGTGCCGATTCTGCATTGGTTTTTGATGCGATGTAATCAGATTGGGAGATCAGCTTCTCCTTGTAAAGCAGAGAAGCCTTGCGGAAATCATCTTCAGCCTTGAGCTTCCGGGCCCGCGTCTCCATGCTTTGCGATTTGGCTGAATTAAGCTGTGCAAGGCTCTGTTCTACCTGATTGACATAGATGTCAGGCTGGATTTTGAACAAAAGGTCTCCTTTTTGAACGTTCAGGCCATCCTGGATGGGTAATTCGATAATCTCACCTGATACATCGGGTGACATGGCGACGACAAGTGTTGGCTGAATTTTGCCTGTAGCCGTGACAACATGAACAACCTCTTTGAAGAAAACTTTTTCGGTTGTTACCTCAACGGGTTTCTCGCGAAGCTGGAGAAATGCAATAAGTAGCCCTCCCGTGATCAGAAGTGCTACGAGGGGAATTACTACTTTTTTTCGTTTCAGCAAAAATTTTTGTTTCTTCATTTGAATTTGCAGAGAGGGTTCTGGTTGTTATGGTCTGGCTGTATTGCCTGATGCGAAATCAAGCACACTTTTCTGCAGTGCAAGGTTGTAGACGGCTTGGGAAAGGTTGGATCGTGCACTGAAAAGAGAGCTTCGAGCAGAGCTGAGTTCGATAAAATTTGAAGCGCCCAGTTCATACTTTCTTTTTATGCCGTCAAAGGCTGAGCTTGCTGCTTTCAGGCTGATTTTAGCGGTTTCTATCTGCGAGAGTGCTGAGTTGTACTCTCCTGCAGCCTCATAAATATCGATAAGAATATTGTTTTTCAGATCCTCATAATCATACTGCAAATTTATTTTGTTGATTTTGGCCGATTCAACATTATAACGGGTCTGGAATCCATCAAAAATCGTCCAACTGAGGTTGAGTGCCAGCGAGTACCCGATTGTGTTCGCAAGCTGATCCGAGAGAGGCGGGTAGGATAGGTCGTCGGTGCTCTGGTGCAGGTATTCGATGCCTCCAGTGCTGACGTTGAAGGTTACGTCAAGGCTCGGGTAAAACGACGCCCTGGATTGGGTGACCTGCCATTTTGACGCTTTCACCTCAAACGCTTTGCCTTTAAGGTCACTGCGCTGTTGAAAGGCAAGCGCAACAAGATCGTCGGGATTGGGTTTTACCAAAAGCGGATTCTTAAGGCTTTCGGGAAGAGGCTCAAGGCTGAACTTTGTCAAGGGGTCGATTTGTATGCGTCGCACCATTTCAAGCAGGCTTTTTTGCATGCGGGTTTCTGCCTTGATGACCGCCAGACTGCTTTCGGCTACGTCAGCCTGCTGCTGGTCACGATCAACCATGGATTTCAGGCCAATTTGAAACTGTCGGTCAGTGAGGGTCAGTTGATTCTGGGCCAAGAGAAGGTTTTCGCGGGCAATGGCAAGGAGTTCCTGGTTCAGAAGTATCTGATAATAGGCCTGGGTGACGTCAAAGGCTATGGCTTGCAGTGCTCTTGAAAGGGTGTATTCAGCAGCATCTTCTTTATTCAGTGCTGCTTGCAGGGAAGCGTAATCGCTGAATCCATTGAAAAGATTCAGGGAGGTTGTCACTGTCAAATCTACGGATCTGCTCTTTGTTTTGTCGTTTGTTATTGCGGTTCCTGCAGGCGTATAGGTGCGGCTGAGGGTATAGGGAGAATAGCTCGCTGACGTTGAAAGTCGTGGAAGAAAATTTCCGTAATTTCTCAAGACATCGTCACCCTGAAGCTTCAGGGTGTTTTCAGCCTTTCTGGCTGAAGTAGAGTTGGCAAGCGCAATTTCAATACAGCGGGAGAGAGAGAATTTTTTTTCTGCGTTTTCAGAACTTCTGCCGATTGAAGGTGAAGCAAAAAAAAGCAGAGTAATGCAGAGTGATGAAAAAATTCTGGAAAGCAAAATACAATAGTTTTAACCGTTTAAAATTTCTTCCATGAGCATTTGAGCCCTAATATACTCCGGTTTATGATATATATTTCAGTGAAATCGTTTCATGGGCAGGTCAGGTTGTTCTCGTTTGTTGTTCAGAGCTTCTCAAGCAGCGAGTCGATCTCTTTCTGGTAGAGTTGTGCGTTTTGCGGTTTCAACTTGACAAGGTGTGTGTAAATTTTTATCGCCTTTTTGTAGGCGCCCTGTGCCGTGAAGAGGCTGGCAAGAGTTTCCGTTGGTACCGCAATGGTTACGTCGTCTGAAAAAGGCTGCTTTTGCTCAAGAATTGAGGTCGGGTCAGAGTTTTCCGTTGTTATTGCTGGTTCAAATTTCATCAGTGCTGCTGTCAGTTTTTCAAGTTCATCAGTAACGGCGTCGAATACGGGAGGAAGTTCGAGCACCTCATCCTCGTTGCCTGACAAAGCCTGAAGTTCAATGAGTTCCTGCCAGGCGACCTGGTTTGCCGGAGCTATAGCGCAGCATTTTCGAAAATATTCTCCGGCAAGAGTGTTGTGCCGGAGCCCTTTGAGCGCCCTTGCATAGAGGATATGAAAAAGATATGAGTCAGCAAACCACTCGGAAAATGGGTCAAGTTTGTCTATGCCGGACTGGAATCTTCCTTTTGAGATGTCAAGCGAAACTTCTGCAAAAAACAGGTAGGGTTCACTGATCATGGTCGTATGGCTTCCAGTGCGAGTTGCAGCAGTCGCTCTGTAAGTTCCGGAAACGGTATGCCGCTTGCATCCATGAGTCGCGGATACATGCTGATGTCGGTGAAGCCGGGAATGGTATTGACCTCGTTGAGGACAATGCTACCTGTTTTTTCGTCAACAAAAAAATCTATTCTTGACATTCCCCTGCACCCAAGGGCCTTGTACGCTTTCAGTGCAGCGCTCCTCACCTTTTCCTGCATTTCATGGGGAATGCGGGCAGGGATAAAGAGTTTTGCGCTATTGTGAATGTATTTATCCTGATAGTCATAGAAATCGCTGCCAGGTTCTATTTCACCACATACCGAAACTTCCGGCATCTCATTACCAAGCACGGCAACCTCAATCTCCCTTCCACTGATCGCTTTTTCGACCAGTATCTTTGAATCAAGCGAGCAGGCGCTTTCAAGGGCCAAAGGGAGTTCGGTGCCATGATGCACTTTTGAGATACCTATTGATGATCCGAGATTTGCCGGTTTAACAAAAAACGGGTATTCGAACTGTTTTTCAATCGAGGTGTGAACCCCTTTCGGGTCGGCATGGTAATCAGCGCTTAAAAGTGTGATGGATGGTGCGACGGCAAGACCAGCATCGGCAACGCAAAGTTTGGTGAGCGCCTTGTCCATCGTCAGTGCCGAGGCCAGAACCCCGCATCCCGTATAAGGAATGCCGCAGGTATCCAAAAATCCCTGGATGCGGCCATCTTCGCCATAAGTTCCATGAAGCGTGAGAAATGCCACATCAATTTTAGCACCCCTGAAATCAAGGTTGAAAGGCTTCTGGGCAGCCTGTTTGATCATCCCACGGAGGGTTAATCTTGTTGCTTCAAGTGAAGAGCTTCTCAAGAGAGCTGAGAGGTCAAGGTTCAGGATATCCTGCGCAATCCCGTCACAGAGCCACAGCCCTTCGTGTGTGATATAGATGGGGAGCACCTTGTAGCGTTCGGTGCTGATAGTTGCGGCGATTGATTTTGCTGAGATAATCGATATTTCGTGTTCGCTTGACCTGCCTCCAAAAATGAGAGCAACAGTTATACGTGGCATGAGTATGGTAATGACGATTGGTAAGGTGATGGCATTTTCCTGCAAAATACCCCTCTCATAGGAGACAAACAATGTAACAGGGTAAAAATAATTATTATCTTGCTCCGAATTTGCAATAAACATTGTGCCGCAGCGTCTTGTAGAGTACCCGGGAGGGGTTGTAAATGGTGAATACTTTTTTTTCAAAGGTCTATTGTCTCGACTCAGGCTTCCATACCGGCGAAGAGAATATGGCTTTTGACCGGCAGTTGATGGCCGCGTTTCTTGATGGCCGGTTTCAGCAGTGCTACGGACGCGACAGTTGTCTCTGGCGCTTTTATGGCTGGCATCCCTATGCTGTTACGGTAGGTTATAATCAGGATATTTCAGGGATTGACCTGCTCAAATGCCGCTCTGAGGGTATTGACGTTGTCAGAAGGCCTACCGGTGGCAGGGCCGTCTTTCATGCAGAGGAGTTTACCTACAGCTTTTTTGCAGAGTCTGTGGCGCAAAATTCCGAGCTGTACCGTATGGTACACGAAGTCATCCGGCTTGCTCTCGAAACACTTGGCATTCATGCCGACTTTTGCCGCTCGACTCTTTCCCGCCATCAGGGTGATGCCGCGTCAAGAGCTGTCAGTTGTTTTACTGCATCGGCCCGTCATGAGCTTCAGGTTGAAGGACGGAAACTGGTTGGCTCCGCACAACGCAGGAGCCGCAATATCCTTTTGCAGCATGGATCACTTCCACTCTCGGCCCGACACAAGGAGCTTTGCTCCCTTATGACGTTTTCAGATGGGGATACCTTCGAAGAGATCATGGATGAAATGGAGCGGAAAACCACCTCTCTTCAGGAGATTCTCGGCTACACTCCCGACTACGCTGATCTCAGTTCGTTGATGCGCTCAGCGGCTGGGAGACTGCATGGCGTCGAAACAGTGGAGCTTTCTCTGTGCGATTTGCAGGATATTTTGGAAGATCATGAACATTTAATCCATTAAGAAGTAGTCATTATGAACAGAAGTGCCCAGCAAAAATCATCAGCTCATGTTACCACAAGAAGATTGCTCGACATGAAGCAGAACGGTGAGAAAATATCAATGCTGACTGCTTATGATTACACCATGGCGAGAATCCTTGACCGGGCAGGTCTTGATGTTATTCTTGTTGGCGACTCAGCAAGCAATGTTTTTTCCGGCCACAGTACAACCTTGCCGATCACCATCGAAGAGATGATCTACCATGCCAAGGCTGTTGTAAAAGGTGTGCATGATGAAAGCGGCCGGGCAATGGTCGTCGTTGATATGCCGTTCATGAGCTATCAGATTTCAGGTGATGAGGCTTTGCGCAATGCCGGAAAAATCATGAAGGAACATGGGTGTGATGCGCTCAAACTGGAGGGCGGTATGATCATTGCCGATACCGTTAAGCGAATTACCGATGTCGGTATTCCTGTCATGGGCCATCTCGGTCTGATGCCGCAGTCGATTTACAAGTACGGAAGCTACAGAGTGAGGGCACAGGAGGAGAGAGAGGCCGAACAACTGCTTGAAGATGCCAGAATCCTTGAGGAGTCGGGCGCATTTGCCATCGTGCTCGAAAAAATACCATCCGCACTTGCCGCCGAAGCAACCCGTTCGCTGACCATTCCCACCATCGGCATCGGTGCCGGGGTTGCCTGTGACGGTCAGGTGCTTGTTATCAACGACATTCTCGGCCTCAACCGCGAATTTCATCCCCGCTTTGTGCGTCAGTATGCCGATTTGAATACGGTTATCGAGGGAGCCGTCCGCCAGTACGTCGAAGACGTCCGCCAAACCAGTTTTCCATCTCCCGACGAAAGTTATTAATTGCAGGGGCGGGTCACTCCCGCCCAAATTTTCGATATCCCCGCCCAAATAAAGAAGAGAACAATGGCGGTAATAACCACCATTATTCGCAATACTTCCAAAATTCAACGGACATCTCTCGGCCTTGCGGTATGCAGAATTCCAAAAAAAGTATAAATTTCACACAATCAATTTCTTTACAACATTCTGGAACCCAAAACCCTTTTACATCACGAAAAAACTGATATTGCTCTCGTTTCTGTTCGTGATGCATTCACTGACAGCTCTCTCAATGCCTGCATTGCGCTGGGGCGGCGACCCAAGTGGAGGCGCGCCTTATGTCTATGCAGATCCTGCAAATCCGCAGTCCTACACGGGATTCGACTATGAATTTGCTGAGGCACTCGCCCGGGAGATGAATATGACGGCGGAGTTTGTTCCGACTG
The DNA here is from genome assembly GCA_903871235.1 of uncultured Chlorobiaceae bacterium. GTDB lineage: Bacteria > Bacteroidota > Chlorobiia > Chlorobiales > Chlorobiaceae > Chlorobium. The sequence goes on along the minus strand of CAIQGA010000225.1, from coordinate 24,848 downwards.
ACTGGGAGAGTATTGTTGCCTCGCTCCAGCGAAAAGAGTTCGATGTGATCATTGACGGATTCGAACCAACCGAAGATCGCGCCCGGGAAGTGCTGTTCAGCAAACCATACTATCTTTTCAGACTGCAGTTGAGCGTCAAGCGCACGGACAAGCTTATCGCCACTCTGGAGGATTGCAAAAAACATGGACGAACGGTAGGGACACTGGTCAACTGCGCTGCTTCGCGCCTGCTTGATGAGGGCGGATATAAGGCAAAAGCCTATCAGGATCCCGTAGCGGCCTATCAGGATCTTGAATTCGGTCGTGTCGATGCTGTCTTGATGGATGTGGCTGGAGAGATGTTTTATGCACGGCAGAATCCGAAACTCAAGGCGGTTGGCAAACCGTTCAAGACTGGCGCCTATATTGTCGGCATCCGCAAAGAAGATTCCCTGCTGCTTGCAAAAGTCAACACCGCCATAGAGAGGCTGATCAACAATGGCACCGTCGAAAGGATTTTTCGAAAATGGCAGTTGTGGGACGAAGAGCAGATCAAGCTTCGGAGCACAAATCAGCCGGTTTTCGAGATGACCAACACAAAACTCAACTGGAGCGAGGGGTTAATCAAGCTCTTAAAGGCCGCCTCGGTTACCGTGCTTCTTGCCTTCGGCGCCATGATGATTGCCGTCACTCTCGGCCTGCCCCTTGCTTTTGGCCAGTCGAACGGCGGCCCCTTCACAAGGGCTGCATGTACGGTCTATATTGAATTTTTCAGAGGCACACCAGTTCTTGTCCAGTTGCTCTTCCTTTATTTCGGTCTGCCGGTCATCGGCATCACCCTCCCCGGATGGCTGACCGCGATTGTCGGTCTCGGTTTGAATTATGCCGCTTATGAATCACAAATATACCGCACTGCGTTCAAGTCTGTGCCTGACCGGCAGTGGCAGGTCGCCTACTCTCTTGGTATGCGCCCTCTTCTCGCATTCCGGCGCATCATTTTTCCCCAGGCATTCCGCATCGCCCTGCCACCAATGACCAATGATTTTGTCGCACTCTTCAAGGACACCTCGACCGCCTTCGCTATAGCCGTCTGGGAACTGGCTACCGCCTACCGGGAACTGGCCAATGCAACACAGAGCTATCTCGGTATTGGCCTCGTTGTCTGCTGCTACTATCTGGCCATGAGCCTCCCCCTTGCCCATTATGCCCACAAACTGGAACAGAAGCTGCAAAGAAAATCAACAGGCATTCTTTCATCAGGAGAAGACAAATGATCAGAATAACAGGGTTGTGCAAGAACATGCAAAACACCACACTCCTTCGCAACGTCAACCTTGAACTGGAGTCAGGCAAGATACTTGGAATCATCGGACCCTCAGGCAATGGCAAAACAACCCTTATCCTCTCTCTCTCAGGATTATTGCCCTTTGATCAGGGTGAAATTACCGTTGGCAACAAAAGCATCAGCGCCAGAGAGAGTATGGTTAACTCGGAAGCGCTGTGGGAGTTCAGGAAGAAATCAGGGATTGTTTTTCAGCATCTCCATCTTTTCCCCCACCTGACCGTCCTCGGCAATATCATCGAAGCGCCGATGCAGGTGAACCACAAAACAAAAAGTGAGGCCGAACATGAAGCAATACAGCTTCTTGAAAAGCTTGGAATCACGCAGCACAGGAACAAATATCCCGAAGAGCTCTCCGGTGGTGAGCAACAACGCGTCGCCATCCTGCGCGCCCTTGCCATGAACCCTGAAGTGCTCCTGCTCGATGAACCCACCAGTGCCCTTGACCCGATGAGAAGCGGTGATGTACGAAATCTGCTGCGTGAATTTGCCCACTCCGGTCATACCGTCGTCATCGTTTCACACTCTATACGATTTTTGAAAGGAATTGCCGACTATCTTGCATTCATGGGAAAATCGGAACTGATTGAGATGAACACAACCGAAAAGCTGATGAACTACCCGTATGATCCGCGGACAAAGGAGTTCCTGCGCCATTCGGAACTGAACTGAGTGCCAGCCTGACGCCTTAAGGGTTAAAAATTCCTAAGGATCATCGTTCTCCTTGTAGTCGTTTTTGGATCTCTCCAAGAAGGCGTCGGGGGTGCTACAGGAGCATTCGCCCTGAGCCGGTAGTTCAGCCCATTACCATGTATGGTTTTCAGTTGTAGAGGTTGATGAAGAACGTGAGGTTGTTTGGAGAGAGAAAAAAATCAGCTTACACATTCTTTCCATTTCCTTATCTTCTGGAACTTTTCAGAATATTGCCAAAGTATGCTGGATGTTCAAAAAACGGGAATATTGATGGATTTGTGAAGTTTATGTAAAGGTCCGGCTGTTTTTAAGGACTTTATTTTCCTTATTTTATTTGAGATAAACATATTGTGGTTTTGGTGGCTAAATATATACGCAAACGTACAGCTTCGTGATTATCATGCTCAGCAAGGAACGTGGCCGCAAAAGTCAAACTTCCTGTATGCGCTTTTTTACCAGTTATGAATTTTTTTTCCCCTGATGATGGATATTCCTGTCTATGAGTGATACCGGCAAACAAAGGGCTCAGAAACGCTACCCCCCGTTTCTGAAAAATGGTTCAAAAGAGCGTTCATCACTCTTTCCTGCCGTATCACGCTCGTTCGTTCCTTCGGTTTTTACCGTCATGAACATGGTGTGCGGCTATGTCGCCATTGTGATGTCGGGGCAGGGAAGTTTTGTTGCCGCCTGCTGGTTTATCATTCTTGCGGCATTTTTTGACACCATTGACGGTTTTGTGGCCAGAATCACCAACGGTACCTCCGACTTTGGCGTTGAGCTCGACTCACTCTCCGATCTTGTCTCGTTTGGAGCCGCTCCGGCATACCTTGTCTACAAATTCGGCCTTGAAGGGCTGCCGGGCATTACCGGTATCTGTGTCAGCTCTCTGCTCATGATTGGCAGTGGCCTCCGGCTTGCCCGCTTCAATATCAGCATGATTGGTTACGACAAAGAGTCCTTTTCGGGTCTTCCGACACCGGCACAGGCGTTGACTATTACCGGGTTTGTGCTCTGGATGATTGGCGATCCACTCTTTCCTCCAGCATTGATGCAGATGGTTCTTGCCGGGCTTTCCACAGCACTCGCCCTCCTCATGGTCAGCAAGGTGAATTATGATGCTCTGCCCAAGCCGACGGTCGACTCTTTCCGGCGTAAGCCCCTGCAAATGGCGCTCTATATCGGGGCCATGTCGAGCGTGCTTCTCTTTCATTCGAAGGCTTTTTTTCTTGCCATGTTGTTGTATATTCTGCTCGGTATTGCACGCTCACTCACTCTGCTGTGGCGTCGCCAGTGGCAGACCTGATTTTTTTCATTCAACCATACGCATGATAATGCCCTATACAGCAAAAATAAAGGTTACCCTGCGCCAGTCCATTCTTGATGTTCAGGGCAAGGCGGTCGAGCACGCCCTGAAAAATCTCGGTTACCACACCGTAGAATCCGCAAGAATCGGCAAATATATCGAGGTGACCATCAACGAAGAGGAGTTGCAGGAGGCTGAACGCATCTGCAACGAAATCTCTCAAAAACTCTTGTCGAATCCGGTCATGGAGAATTACTCCTTTGAGCTGGAACATGTCAATTAAATAGCATTCTTAATTATGGCTGATGTAACTGTAGGGGTCGTTGTTTTTCCAGGTTCAAACTGTGATCATGACACGGAGTATGCCGTAGGTTCGTTCAATGGCATTAAACCACGTATGCTCTGGCACAATGACCATGACCTCCAGGGGGTAAAAGCAATCATTCTTCCTGGCGGTTTTTCTTATGGCGACTACCTCAGGGCTGGCTCAATTGCCCGTTTCTCTCCCATCATGCAGGAGGTTATAGAGTTTGCCCGCAAAGGCTTTCCGGTGCTTGGCATCTGCAACGGATTTCAGGTGCTGCTTGAGAGCGGTCTGCTCGAAGGCGCCCTTTCAAAGAATCGCGATAAAAAGTTTCTCTGTTGCCAGACCACCCTCAAAACGGTGAACTGCTCAACCATCTTTACGAGCCGGTACCAGCAGGATCAACTCCTCACCATTCCCATTGCGCATGGTCAGGGCAACTACTTTGCTCCGCCGGAAGTGATCGAAAGCCTTCAGGAGCATAATCAGATTGTTTTCAAATACAGTGACGCAGAGGGCCGGGTGAGTGAGGAATCCAATCCAAATGGCTCTCTTGAGAACATTGCCGGAATTATCAACCGTCAGGGTAATGTGCTCGGCCTTATGCCCCATCCTGAACGGGCGAGCGAAAAGAGTCTTGGCTCACTTGATGGACGAGCGCTTTTTGAATCACTCTTTGAGCATATTGCCGGAGTGTAATGGCATCTGGTGTTAGGCCCCCATTGTGACCCAGAAAACCAAAGTGTCTTATACCGACACTTTCGCTGTGTTTTGTAGCCGTTTACAATTCATTGATAAACAGAGAGCTTACAGAGATTAATACAACAAAATCTTTGTAGGCTTTTGCCATCCTCAAATAATCTTCAACAATTTTTTTTAAGATTGATCAGGTATTCAATCAGCTCATTTATTCCACAAATGGTAATATTAGCACTGCTTAGCTTGTAGGTGTCGAGGATTTCTTTGAAGTAGTGTGGTTCAGTTTTTTCTCCTTCACAGACAATAAGTACCCTGTCGTAGGACGATTTCCCGGGATTCTTCCGCTTCAGGGAGGCAGCTTCTCTCTGTTTGCGTTTATGAAAAATATTGTCAGAGCCCATCAGAACCTCATTTCGCCAATGTATGGAATCGCCCCGTAACGTCCATTGAGATATCCTTTTTCCAAAGCCTCATCTTTTCGCGGGGTAAAGTCAGACAGTGGATACAGCTTTGTGGAGTTGGACGCATCCTTTTCTGTGAACCAGATTTGATCACGACGAAACAGTTCGTTATCGAGCAAAGAGGTGTCATGTGTCGAAAAAATCAATTGCGCATTATTTTTGTTAATCTGTGGATTGTTGATCATGCCAATGAGAAAACGTACCATCTTGGGGTGCATACTGTTGTTCAGTTCGTCGACGAAGAGTACGCAACCTTTGTCGATAACATTAAGCCAATGACCCGCAAGCCCAAACAGCTTTCTCGTTCCGACTGATTCTTCAAAAAGTTCAAGCGGAACCAATTCTTTTGATCCTCCCATCGTGTGCAAAAATTTAATCTCTGGCTGTTCTTTGCCATCTAATGCCTTGCAAAGATATTCCTTAAGAGGTTCTGGCATATCAGATGGTACATCACTTGATGCAAACGTCTTGATTTCAACTTTTAGATCAGTAATGCTGAGATCCGCAGCGTTCAGCAGCTCCAATACCCTCTTTTTGCCTGTATCACTCTTGCACATTGAGGTCGAATATGACGAAAAAAGGCTCGTCACAGGGATGGTTTGCAGCTTTTGATGAAACCAATTGTAAACAGGTTTCAACTGCTCGTTGTTGAGTTGAACTGCGGTAGACAGAAACAGAGCGTTACTGCGCGTAGCCTGTTGCAGCAATGTTTTCTTGCCTTTGAACTTGCTGCCGAAATACCAGTTTTCTTGCGTTGTGGCACTATTGTATTCCCGTTCAAACCAGCGCTGGGAACGGCCTTCTGGATAAGCGATGAGCCATTCGTGAGTGACTCGCGTAGCGTTGACAGCAAAACCATACTGGTAACGAATCCCTTCTTGCAGAAACAGTACCTCAAATTCACTCGGTTCAGTTCGACTGATGGTATTGAAGAGAAATGGCTTGACATTGATTGGCTCCCCCTCCTGCCCCTCCTTGGATGATTCAGTAACAAAGTTCTCCATGAAATTCATTGCTTCAAGAATGTTGCTTTTTCCAGAGGCATTAGGGCCGTAAATCACGACAGAACGTAGCAGGGGAGGTAAGCCTTTTTCAGCCGTCATGAAGCAGTTTTGTTCCTGCAATTCACTGATAGAGCTGGCAACCATACTCAAGGTCTGCTTTGAATGAATCGATTTGAAGTTGGTGACGCTGAATTCAATTACCATAACTGATTCAATTTCAGGTTAAATCTTGTGTCGTATTTTGCGTTTTTTATGCAAAAATCAATGTTTAATTTAAAAAAAATATTCATACATACAAATAACAACACCGTAGTGAAGGTCAGACTCCTCAGTCAACTCCGCACGGGCCAGAATGACCAGATAGCCAAGATCTGAGGAGACCAGTGAGGCAATCAGCGATATGGATAAGAGTTACCTCATGAGCAATGAGCAATGAGCAGAGTGCAGCACCTTACATCAAGAAACCGCTCGAAAGAGGAGCAATGATCTCGATCTGTGATAAAAACACTGATAAGGTTTTGGCGACGGCAAAAACGCCGGAACTTGCACTGGTGATAAAAAAAAAGCAATTGAGAGCAACTCGATCAGCCACGACAAACAAGAACCGGAAATTTTCACAATTCGCGAGTCGGAGCTTATTCGTGTCATTGAATACAGCAGAGCATAGATCGGAAACCTCCATCATAGAAAGAAACAAAAAGGAAAGGAACCGGAGCCGGTCGAGGGCCAAGACTACACCGCAGAGGTGCATGGCAAACTGACAATTGTAAAATACGCAGAGCACACAGTGGAAAAACTTAGAGCCAGGAAAAACCAAAAAAGGGTAGAGAAATGCAGCAAACGTCAATGACATCAAGCCCTGGTGACGATAACCATTAAGCGTCCAACTACAAGTTGTTCCGTAATACCGTATCGGTTTCGCCTGATTCATTAGCGTTCAGACATGTTTTACTTCGGCCTCAATTCTTGTTGAGCGCTTAAGATCGTGGAATAAATTCAATGAAAGACGAGATAATAAATTAAATTAGTGTATATTTACAGCGAAAATAGCGGGTTCCCCCGTTGCTGTGGTAAGCGATTTTGTTGACAAAGCGATAATAGAAAAGGGTGGTGTGTGATGGGATACAGCATCCGCACAAGTATCCGCATTGGCCTGTCAGATTGAATTTTTCGGCTCTCCGCATAATTGCTTTTTACCGCTTCAGTTGATGCTTGCTTAAATCGTAAAAGATGCTGTTTCTATGGCTGTTTTTCACACACTTGTCTTTCATTACAGGGTCCCCTTCGGACTTATCCAATGAATCAATATTACGCCTTCCCAACTCTTTCTTACTCTATTCCTACTAAAATCCGCGAATAGCCTCGTTCATTAACCGAACCCGGCTAGCCACCTGGCTTTTTATTGTCCAAAACACCACAAAACATTGTCTGCAAAAATCGCAAGCCTGTCGGATAGCTTTTAAGAAGACCAGCTAACAAGATGCGCTCTTTCAAGGCGTGGGTCAGTGTCTCGGCAGGGGCATCCATTCCAATGACTACCGACCTGCTGGAAGGCGGGTACAACAGAAACGACTTGTCGAAATAAAAATAATTTCGTTCATTGTTCTTCGGTATCCTGTTTTCGTGACCTCGTTTTCTGGAGATACTATCAAAGCCTCCGATTTGCCCTCGGAGGCTTCTATTTTTCTCGAAACTGTTGCTTTTTGTACCTGTTCAGGATTTTTTTATAAAAACAAAAGTAGCGCAACAGATATATTTTAAATGAATTATGAAATTTGCGCAGAAATCTAAAGTGTTTTCATGGCTGCTGTTTGATTTTGCCAACACTTCCTTCAGCGTGATGATGGTCACCTTTGTTTTTCCCCTCTTTTTCAAGAATGTGATTTGCGAGGGCGAGCCCTGGGGCGACGCCCTGTGGGGGTTTCAGCATCAGCCTCTCCATGCTGCTCGTTGCCCTCATCTCGCCGGTTCTTGGAGCTGCCGCCGATTACTCGGGAAAACGAAAGCGCTTTCTCTTTGCCTTTACCATAACCTCTGTTATTGCTACAGCCCTGCTCTCCTTTTCGGGCCCGGGAATGGCCGTGGCAGCGGTTCTGTTGTTTCTTCTTGCCAATATGGGCTTTGAGGGTGGGCTGGTTTTCTATGACGCCTATCTCAAGGAGCTTGCTTCCGATAAAAGTGTTGGCAGGCTCTCCGGCTACGGTTTTGCCATGGGCTATCTTGGTGCGCTCTCCATTCTTTTGCTGGTGAAGCCGCTGCTCACCAAAGGGATTGTGTTGTCGAACATGGCGAATGTGCAACTGAGTTTTCTCGTCGCCGCACTCTTTTTCGCACTCTTTTCGGCTCCGCTTTTTCTTGCGTTGCGGGATGAAAAAAAAGAGGATCGACCGGCACTCTCTTCGGCAGCGCTCATCGCCTCTATCAAGGAGGTGAAGTATACGGTTCAGCATATCATGAGCTACCCCGATCTTGCTCGCTTTCTTCTTGCCTACTTTTTCTACAATGATGCCATCTTGACCGTTATCGCTTTTTCGTCGATCTATGCCCAGAATACCCTTGGCTTTACGACCGGTGAGCTGATTCAGTTTTTTATGCTGGTACAGACCACGGCCATTGCCGGTTCGGTCATCTTTGGCTTTGTGACTGATAAAATAGGGCCGAAACGAACGATTGTCATCACGCTCCTGATCTGGTTTCTGGTCGTGGTTGCGGCTATTTTTGCCGACAGCAAGGAGCTCTTTTTTTATACAGGGATGCTTGCCGGCATGTCTATGGGCTCGTCGCAGGCCGCATCGAGATCCATGATGACCCGTCTGACCCCCCAAGAACATGTTACTGAGTTTTTTGGTTTCTATGACGGCACCTTTGGCAAGGCTTCGGCTGTGGTTGGCCCACTTGTCTTCGGGCTGGTATCGGCGCAGGCCGGAAGTCAGAAGGTGGCGCTTGCTTCATTGCTGCTCTTTTTTACGATCGGTCTGTTGCTGATGACCAGAGTTCGTTCGGCAGGCGGTACCGCATTGAATGGTGAATAAATATTGCATTTAAAGCGTTACCTTACAGCATAAAGTGGCTTGGGAACAAAAGGGAGTGGAGATGAAAAGGAGAGTGAGAAGAGCGAAATTGACCCTCCCTGCTGAGGCTTCACGTTATTTGCGCGCTTTTGCCCCTTTTTTCTGGAAAAATTTTATCCACGACAAAATTTTTCTCGGCGCAGGCTCTCTCGCGTTTCAAACACTTCTCTCGATTGTGCCGATTCTTGCCATCATTCTCTCAATCCTGAATGTTTTTGTGGTCTTTGCACCCTTCAAACGCTCAATTGAGGATTTTCTCGTCCAGAATTTCATGCCGGGCGCAGGGATGGTGCTCAATACCTATCTGATAGATTTTATTGGAAAGACCTCCAGTGTACCGATTCTTGGAGGTGTCTTTCTTTTCATTATCGCACTCTTCCTGATCTCAACGGTCGATCATACGCTTAATGAGATATGGGAGGTTCATTCTCCCCGCAAGGCTCTGCAGGGTTTTACCCTCTACTGGACGGTACTGACGCTTGGGCCAGTGCTTATCGGAAGCAGTCTTGCCGCAAGCTCTTATGTCTGGTATACCATCTTTACTGCGGGCCCTTTGCTTGAAATGAAACCCAGTCTCCTCTCCTTCTTCCCCGTCATCAACTCGATTGTCGCTTTTTTTCTGCTCTACATGCTTGTTCCAAACCGTCGGGTGCGCTTTGTTCATGCCTTTTCCGGTGCACTGCTTGCCGCAGTTCTGTTTGAACTTTCAAAGCGATGGTTTGTCTTTTACATCACCCATATTGCGACGTTTCAGCATATTTATGGTGCTCTGTCGGTTATCCCGATGCTTTTTTTCTGGATCTATCTTGGCTGGATTGTGGTACTGACCGGTGCTGAATTTGTTTTCTGTCTCGGTGCCCTGAAACCTGAAGGTGCGGTCGTCGAGCCCTTCAACCCTTTGCGTGGAGTGCCCGAGATTCTTTCGGTTCTTGCTCATATCTGGAGTGGCCAGAAGAGCGGCAATGCCATGAACATGAAGAAGATTTTGAAGGTTGTCCGCGGCCTGACTCCTTCCGGGTTAAGAAAAATTGTCGATATTCTGTTGCTGAACGATCTGATTCATCTGACCGCAGATGGTGCCCTTGCCGTCAGTGGTGATCTTTATCTTTTGACGTTGTATGATCTTTATGCAATACTTCCGCCTGGCTTCTGGAGCGATGAAAACGGTTCGCTGATTTCAGGAGGTAATAGCGTACATTTGGAAACGATCGGCAGGGGAGTCACCGATTGCCTCAAAAGCAGCATGAATTTACCCCTTGCCCCTTTGTTAGAGGATATTAATCAAGCACAAGAATGAGTTATCAGGTTATAGCCCGAAAGTACAGGCCAGCAAAATTTGCTGACATCACCGCACAGGAGCATGTTACCCGTACTATCCAGAATTCACTGCGCATGGGCCGTGTAGGGCATGGGTATATTTTTTCGGGATTGCGCGGCGTTGGCAAAACAACCGCCGCAAGGGTTTTCGCCAAGGCACTGAACTGCCAGAAGATGATGGAGGATGCCGAGTACCTCCAGAAAGTGACCGAGCCTTGCGGAGAGTGCGAAAGCTGTCGCGACTTTGATGCCGGTACCAGCATGAATATTGCGGAGTTTGATGCTGCCTCCAACAACAGCGTTGACGATATCCGCACCTTGCGTGAAAATGTGCGCTACGGGCCGCAGAAGGGAATCTACCGCGTCTATATTATTGACGAGGTACACATGCTCTCCATTGCCGCATTCAATGCATTCCTGAAAACCCTTGAGGAGCCGCCGCCCCACGCAATTTTCATTTTTGCCACCACGGAACTCCATAAAATTCCGGCAACTATTGCCTCCCGCTGCCAGCGGTTCAATTTCAAACGTATTCCGCTTGAGGAGATTCAGAAGCAACTGCAACTGATCTGTGACGCCGAGCAGATAAAGGTTGACGGCGACGCTTTGCAGCTTATCGGTCGCAAGGCACAGGGCTCCATGCGCGATGCACAGAGCATTCTTGATCAGGTTATTGCATTTTCAGCCGAGAACGATCACACGGGAAGTATCACCTACCTCGGCGTTTCTGAATTGCTGAACTATATTGACGATGACCACCTCTTTGAGGTTACGGATGCCGTTGCGGAGCGCAGTGCGTCAAAAATGCTTGACGTGGCGCAGTTTGTTATCAGGAACGGCTATGACGAGCAGGATTTTCTTGAAAAGCTGATTGAGCATTTGCGAAATTTTCTGGTGGTACAGAATCTCTCCTCAACCCGTCTGGTCGAGCGTCCCGATGCAATCCGTGAGCGCTACCTGCGTGATGCCGCCAATTTTTCCCCTTTTGCGGTCATGCAGATGGTTGACTTTCTTCTGCTCACCCAGAAAGAGCTGAAGTTTCAGTTTGAATACCAGTTTCGTTTTGAGCTTGCACTGCTGAAATTGATTGACATTGTGCACGCCGTGCCGTTGGCTGCCATCGCGGTGGAAACACAACCTCAACTGCGGGATCAAAAAAAAAAGTACCTGACAAGCCCCTGAAAAAAGAGTCAGCTCCTGCTGCTCCACTCTCTGTACCCTCCGCACCATCCCTCTCGGTAACTGCGCCAGCCGCGAAGCTCTCCGAAAGCGGCGGGTTTGATCTTGGTTCATGGCAGAAAAAGCTCTCAAGCTTTGCCTCCAATTCAGCATTGCCGCAGGTACTTCCCAAGAGTCTCCCCGACACGGCGCATCCCGAAGGTACTGAGCATGTGGCTGATCTTTCCTTGCTCAGGGTTGAATGGCACCAGTTTCTTGAGTATATGGCCAAAAAACCTAAAAACCTTATGGCAACGCATCTGCAATCATGCGAGCTGGTTGCCTGCACTCCCGGCGGTGTGCTCGACATTTCCTGTTGCCGAAAGTTTTCTTACGAGGAGATTCAGCAGGAACGGGCGGAACTTCAGCAGGAAATTTCAGAGTTTTATGCCCTGCCGCTCCAGATCCGTATCTCTTATGATGCCGAAAAAGATGCCTGTACGAGAGAAAAAACAGTTTTTACTATTTTTCAGGAGCTTTCACAGCACAATGAGGTCATTCGCTTTCTTGTCACCGAATTTGGAGGGGAGCTGGTCTATTGAGCGATGGCCGGGGGGCCCTCAGGGTTTCATAAATGAGAAAATATTCTTCATATTCATGCTTTTAAGTTTTTGCAACCTCCCTATACAAAGGACGACAGGAATATTATGAAAAAAGCTGCAGAGAGCACGCAGATTCTGAAAAACCGGTTCCGCTCTGATTATTGCGGATTACTCAGTCCGGAGCGTGAGCACGGCTCTGTCAGACTTGCTGGCTGGGTCCATAGAAAACGGGATCACGGGGGGCTTATTTTTATTGATCTGAGAGATCATACCGGTCTCAGCCAGCTCGTTATCCAGCCTGAGCAGCAGGAGCTCTTCGCCATAGCGGAGCAACTGCATATTGAATCAGTGATCTGTGTCGAGGGTGTCGTTGTCCGGCGCGCTCCGGGTGCCATCAACCCCCGCCTCGCATCAGGCGAAATTGAAGTGGTTCTCAGCCAGATCTCGGTTGAGAGCAATGCGCAAACCCTGCCCTTTCCGGTGGCCGACGAAGTGCAGACCTCCGAAGAGCTGAGGTTGAAATATCGCTTCATCGACCTGCGCCGTGAAAAAATTCACGAAAATATTATTTTCCGCAGCCGCCTCACCGCCGCCATGCGCCGCTACCTCGAAGCGAAGGATTTTATTGAAATACAGACACCAATTCTCACTTCCAGCTCACCTGAGGGTGCACGCGACTTTCTTGTTCCAAGCCGCCTCCATCCGGGTAAATTCTACGCTCTGCCCCAGGCACCTCAGCAGTTCAAGCAGCTCCTGATGGTATCGGGCTTTCCCCGCTACTTCCAGATAGCCCCCTGTTTTCGGGATGAAGATGCCCGTGCCGACCGCAGCCCCGGCGAGTTCTACCAGCTTGATATGGAGATGGCCTTCATTGAGCAGGACGATCTCTTTTCTATCCTTGAAGGGATGATTGAGCACCTCACCACCACCATGTCGCACAAGCGCATCACCCGGTTCCCCTTCCCGAGGATCAGCTACAAAGAGGTGATGAACCGTTTCGGCACCGACAAACCCGACCTGCGTATTCCGCTCGAAATCAGCGATGTCACCCCGCTCTTTGTCGGTTCAGCCTTCAAGGTCTTTGCCAACAGCACTGTAGAGGGCTCCTGCGTCAAGGCGCTGGTGCTCAAGGGGCGCGGCAATGAATCGAGGCTTTTTTACGACAAGGCCGAAAAACGGGCCAAAGAGCTCGGTTCAGGCGGTCTTGCCTATATTCAGTTCAAAGAGGAGGGGCCAAAAGGGCCGGTGGTCAAGTTTCTTTCCGAAGCCGATCTCTCAACACTCAAAAGCCACCTTGCTCTTGAAAATGGCGACGTCGTCTTTTTCGGAGCGGGGAAGTGGGCCGCGACCTGCAAAATCATGGGCGGGATGAGAACATACTTTGGCGATCTCTTTTCGCTCGACAAGGATGAACTCTCTTTCTGCTGGATTGTTGACTTCCCGATGTTCGAGTACAACGAAGAGGCCAAAAAGATCGACTTTTCACACAACCCCTTCTCCATGCCACAGGGAGAGATGGAGGCGCTCGAAACCATGTCGCCACTCGATATTCTCGCCTACCAGTACGACATCGTCTGCAACGGCATTGAACTCTCAAGCGGCGCCATCCGCAACCACAAGCCCGAAATCATGTACAAGGCTTTCGGTATTGCCGGATACAGTCGTGAAGAGGTTGACCTGCGCTTTGGTCACATGATCGAAGCCTTCAAGCTTGGAGCCCCACCCCACGGAGGCATCGCGCCCGGACTTGACCGCATGGTCATGATCCTCTGTGACGAACAGAATATCCGTGAAGTCATCGCCTTCCCCATGAACCAGCAGGCGCAGGATCTCATGATGGGCTCACCTTCGGCGGTGACGCCCGTTCAGCTCAAGGAGCTGAGTCTACAAATTGATCTGCCTAAAAAAGCAGAGCCGAAACCGTAGGGTATACAGGAGAATGTTTTGTATGATTAACATGTAGGTATGAAATTTTTTTTACACCTGCATGTTGTTATATGTTATTTTTAAAAAATGATTTAGGTTGGTTTTTCTGATATTTTTAAAGTGTACGGGATGGGGATGTACAGTAAAATAATCTAATGTCATAAGGATAGATGGAGAATATGGAAATATGAATGATCAACCAAAGAATCCATTGCATGGAGTAACTCTTGAAAAAATACTCTGTGATCTTGTCGATCACTATGGCTGGGATGAACTCTATACAATGATAGAAATTCGTTGTTTTTATAATGATCCAAGTATTAAGTCAAGCTTGAAATTCTTGCGAAAAACAAATTGGGCCAGGGTAAAAGTTGAAGAAATATATTTGAACTTAATTGGTCAAGAAAAGAAAGAAATAAAAGATATATGATAAATCTTGCTGATATTGCTGTTTTGTTTGTTGACGATGAAGTCGAAATCCTCACCGCCCTGAAGAGTTGTTTTCGCAGGGAGCCCTACATAAAATTGTTTGCAGAATCGGGTGAGCAGGCCCTTGCTTTGCTTGAGGAGAGTGACAGCAAGGTTCGCGTTATTGTGATCGCTTCAGATATTCACATGCCGGGTATAAACGGCATAGAATTGATTCAGAGAGTGAAGAGCCGTTTTCCCGACACCATCTGTATGTTGATTTCTGGAGCCCATGATATTAACGAGCTTGTCAAAGATGTCGATACCGGTTACATTTACACAACGCTCACAAAACCCATCAATGTGCCGGTTTTCAAAAAAACCATAAACGATGCTATCGAATATTACTGTAACGCTGAAAAAAGCACTCGGTAATATTCGATGTACCTGATTTTATTCTCTCCGCACACTCTTAGGCGCTTGGCATTTTTGTTATCGGCAATGTAAACACAAACACCGTGCCACCTTCTGCCAAACAGGAGGCGGTGAGGCTTCCTTTATGCTTATTGACAATGATGTCATAACAGATGCTTAATCCCAGCCCCGTTCCTTTCCCTGGTTCCTTGGTCGTAAAGAAGGGTTCAAATATCCTGCTTATCATTTTTTCAGGAATTCCCGGACCATCATCAGTAACTGAGCAAGAGACGCTTTCACCGTTTACCCATGTTTTAATCTCAATCTTACCAAAAGAGCTTCTGTTTTGTGACTTGATGGCATGACTGCTGTTGATAACAAGATTGAGAATTACCTGACTGATTTGAGCCGGATCGCAAAAGAGCTGCGGTAGTTCTTCAAGGTTCAAGACAACCGTGGCGATGTTACTGTATTCGTGTTTTGCAATGACAAGGGCCTCATGAATTGCCTTATTGAGATCGAACTGGAATAACTGCTCACCGGAGTTCTTGAAAGAGTAGCTTCTCATGCTGTGGGTGATGGTCGATATACGTTCAATTCCATGCTGTAATTTTTCAAGAGCGTCAGGGATACTTTTGAGGAGCTCATCAATATTAATCGCTATCTCTTTTTCATGGAGTCGCTTCACCTCTTCAGTATCAGCACCTCCTGTTGTTACTTTTTCAATTATTTGGCGGTACTGATACACAAATGCACCAAGATCGTTAAAATCCTCCAGGATAACATGCGCATTGAGGGTAATAAAGTTGAGCGGGTTATTGATTTCGTGCGCAATTCCGGCAGCAAGCTGGCCAATCATCTCCATTTTCATTGCTTGCTGAAGCTGGGCCGCAAGCTCCCTTTTTTCCTCTTCCGCAATCTTTTTGGCAACGATATCCCAGATATGATTGGCAATCAACTCTATGTATTGAGTATCATCATTATCATAGTCACTCTGCTTGCTCCCGACTCCCATGATAGCCACTATTTTGCCGTCACGGTTGACTGGAATAACCAGTTCGCGCCTTATTTCAGCATGGCTCTGCGGCATTCCCTCGCGCAGCTTGAGTGCAAGATAATCATTATGGATAACCGCTTTTTTCTCTCGGACAGCATCTGCCCATATACCCGCCTTGTCCAGCGGAAGGTAGAGTCCTTTTCTCTCAACCTTGCTCATTTTGAGACGGGTGTTGGTTGAGAGCGACTGCAGCAAAAGTGAATTTTGATCTTCAGCAACAAAAGAGACAAACCCGGTCAAGCTTCCTGTCAGCCTTTCCGCTTCATCAAGCGTTGCTGTCAGCAGCTCCTCAACCGTTCGAGTTTCAGCCATCTGGAGTATGCGGAGCCGTAATGCATTGATCTGTTCATTTTTTCTCAGTGCATCATCCTTTCGCAGCATCTTGATGCCATAGGCAAGATTATTTGCAACTGAAGAGAGCTGCAGGGTTTCGGCTGCATTAAAGGCGTCTGCTACTCCCGAATAAATCGTCAATGCTCCAATCACACGATTGTCGATAGATAACGGTAAACCCAGAACAGCCGCATAACCGTTTTTTATTGAATGAGTTCGCCATTTTTCGAACTCTGGATTGATCAGGATATGATTTACAGTAACTGGTTGCCCTGTACGTATGGCCGTTCCTGCAGGACCTTGCCCATACTGGTCATCGGCCCAGGATATGGTCGCCGATTCAAAATAATCACCGGTACTTCCCGCCGAGGTGGCAAGTTGCAAGCTTTTTGCCTCATCATCCCGTGCATACCCAACCCACGCCATCCGGTAACCACCGGATTCAACGATGATGCTGCAAATTTTGTTCAGCAGTTCTCGTTCATCTTGTGCCTGAATCAGAGCCTCGTTGCAATAGTCGCTCACTATAAGTACACGATTCAGCCGCTCAAGTTCAGCTTCAGCCAGTTTGCGCTCGGTGATATCATGGGTAATGACGTGAATAACCGATTTCCCATCGACCTCTATCCGGTTACGGAATATCTCCACATCCCGTATGGAGCCGTCCGCCCTTCTGTGGCGACCTATGAATTTATTGTGTTCTTTGGCATCTACGGTTTTCAGGCTTTTTTCAATCTCTGCCTGCGAAAGAGTATTGATATCCCTGGTATACATCTGCTTGAGCTCCTCAATGCTCCATCCATACCACTTTGCGGCTGTTTGATTGACGTCAAGCACTTTTCCCGTATCGGGATCAAGGAGAGCCTGGATGGCCGACTGGCTGTTGAAAAGTGTTCTGAACCGCACCTCACTTTTTTTAAATAGCTCTTCCGCACGTTTGCGTTCAGTGATATCAATGCCCACGCCGATAAGAAAGGGATCGCCATCAATCACGATCCTTTTGGCGGTTATGAGTCGCCACTCGACATCAGGGGCTCCTCGAAGCACTATCCGGTATTCGCCAACCACTTCCGAGCCATTCTTCATGACATTCTGCATTGCTTCGATGGCTCGCTCCCGATCGTCCGGATGGAAGGCATCGAACCCGATAGTCTCAGCCATTTCATCATCTCGTACCCCAAAGCTTCTGTCTCGGACGTGATCGTTCCATGCAACAAACTTTCCGTTTGCATCAACGATGTAAAAGGTTCCGGGGATAGCATTGATGATCTGCTTATTGAAGAGCTGCTCTTTTTTCAGCAACTGCTCGATATCGGTGATATCTTGCGCGATGACAAGAAGCCGGTCTACGTTACCTTCTG
Source organism: uncultured Chlorobiaceae bacterium (assembly GCA_903871235.1). Lineage (GTDB taxonomy): Bacteria > Bacteroidota > Chlorobiia > Chlorobiales > Chlorobiaceae > Chlorobium. Next base: position 7,416 of record CAIQGA010000225.1, on the reverse strand, counting down.
GAGATGTATAGGGATAGATGGTACTGCGCACCAGTCGCCCATTACTTTCATCGTCAAAGGTAAGCGGTCTTGCGGTAAGCGCGGCCTCTTGCATCATTTTCATGCGTGCAGTTCCAACATCCGGTGGCAAAAAATTGAACACATTCAGGCCAAAGAACTCTTCCGGGCGTTTATTGAACTGGGCAGCAAAAGCCTGATTGGCATCGAGGATAATGCCTTTGGGAGAAATAACAAAAACAACATCGGGAAAGGAATGAAACAAGGAAAGCAGTGTGGAGTCACCCTTTTTTTCGGTGACTTCAGTATGTGTGATCTTATCGACTGGTGTATGGAACTTCATGGTAAAACCAATTTCAAAAATTTAAAGCTCGAAGCAGGGGAAAGGGGAGTACCAGCGTTTAAACGGCAGGGTTTGCAGAGGCAACCGGTAGACCGCGCACGCCCTGATTAAAGACAAAAAACAGAATCAGACATTTTTGGCCAATTGTAGTATTAATTTTGATAATGAACAAGCCCCGCTAAAAATTTTTCAGGACAATCCATAGTTTCTGCAAAAAATCATCGTTTTTCTGCCATTTACCAGAATTGCGGAACAATGTAAAGCAGCTCCTCGTCGCAACTGTTGAAATAACTGAGCCTTTTACGTATAAGTCCATATAAATGAAAGGGGGTGAATGTGATTTCGTGATATCTTGATAGTTTTTGTGATATAATGTTATTTTTGATTGCTATTATGACTCTTGCCGAGGCTTTGCGCATAGAGAATGATGGCCAGGAGTTTTGTCATAGCCAGAGCTATTCACTGTAGAAAATCCCTCTTTTTTTGTTGTAAACTTTCATGGGCGATTGTCGCAGCCTCTACATGGTAACCCGTTTTAAAATAAAACAATGCTTACAGCAAAAAGAACACCTCTTGACTTGATGGATGATATTTACAGCCTTGCATACTGGTTGACGGGTTCTGAATTTGAGGCGACAGAACTCGTCAACAATACCTATCTTAATGTTGCCAATGGAAGTTCCGACATAGAGGTCTTCAAAGCGTTCAGACTCTGTTATTTTGACAGTACGGTCAGTAATGATGAATCAGGGTTGCCTGAAACTCCGTGCTTTTTGGAGCAAACGCTTGAACACTCACTTGTCAAACAGGTTGCGGATGTAAGGTTAACCGTTTTGTTATCGGCAATTCCCAAGCTTAAACATCAAGCCATATCCAGAATAATCGGCAAGCCACTTGATACGATAAGAGTATGGCTCTCCGAAGGACGGAAGTCATTGGCACAGGGCATTTTTTTTAATTCCACGATGAACTGACAGCCAACTGACTACGGGATGAAGGCCAGGCGGAAGCCAATGTAGTGTTCCTGGTTGTCGGGGGAGGTGCAGATACGATCAGCCGACCGACAATACTCGGCGCCGCTGCGCCAGCCCCCGCCGCGAAGCACACGGTACGAACCCGCTTCCGGCCCTGCGGGATTGGTAACCGTGCCTCTTGCTTTACATTCGTCATAATATCCTCCACTATACCAGTCGCTGCACCACTCATCAACGTTGCCATGCATGTTGTACAGCCCCCACGCATTGGGAGCAAAACTGTTTACCGCAACGGTGTTCTGCCGGCAAATCCCTTTCGGATTATTGTTGTATGGATAGTTTCCGTCATAATTTGCCTGTTTAGTCGTCAGGTTTTCTCCCGTATTGAACGGCGTTCGGCTTCCCGCACGGCAGGCGTATTCCCACTCCGCTTCGGTTGGCAGATAAAACCTTTTCCCCGTTTTTGCTGAGAGCCATTTGCAGTACGCCACTGCGTCATTCCAGCTCACGTGCACCACCGGATGATTCTCTTCACTCTGAGGTCGCATAATGCCTGATACGCCATAACGCCAGTTTACTCCCTCCGCCATTTTCGCCTTGCGGTTGCCAATAACGCTATAATCCGCTTTATCAGCATCGGTATGGTATCCTGATGCATACACAAATTTTCTGAACTCCGCAACCGTCACCGCATACTTTCCCATATAAAAGTCACTTACTATTACCTGATACTGAATTCCATCGCTCCCCCAGCTTTGGCGATCAAACTCACTCAGCGGGCTTCCCATCGTAAACTCACCACCTCGGATCAGCACATAGGATATATTATTGGCGTTCTCAAGCGCCCTGTAACCGCTCGACAACGTAACTCCGTCTTTTGGTCTCATCTTTTGTCCCTGATTATGGATAATAAGTATTGTGGCTCTGCACGCCGTTGCGTGTCCGCATTGCCGTGCGGTTCATCAAGCAACTTCTGCATTGAGGATAGTAGAGACGATTGTTGCCAGCGCATTCTGATTGAACGGTTTCTGAAGAATGTTAAACTGATGGTCAATTCCCATGCTTTGAGTGATAAAGTCCGTGGCGCAGGCTGATATAAAGAGTATTTTGAAGTCAGGACGCATGAAAAGGAGCTTTTTTGCAAGATCGCATCCATTCATTTCCGGCATCATAACATCGGTCACCAGGAGGTCAATCGTTCCATGGAAACCCTCTTCTATTTCGAGAGCGTCTACGGCTCTTTCGAATGCCAGCACGGTATACCCGCAGCGTTCAAGGATGAGCTTGCACATTTTGAGAATGGTTGGTTCATCCTCCACAAGCAGGATTGTTTGATAGCCTTTCTTGATTGATTCCTCCGGTAGTGCTTCCTGTTCAGTTTTTGATTGGACTCTGTACAGGGGAAGACGAATGGTGATGGTTGTCTCTTTTTCCGTTTCACTCAGGCAGTCAATAGTGCCGTTGTTCTGTTTAACAATTCCGTAAACGCTTGAAAGACCGAGGCCTGTACCGTTTCTGCTTTTTTTTGTAGTAAAAAAGGGTTCAAAAATATGTTGAAGATCGTCTTGCTCAATACCGCATCCATTATCATGCACGGAAAGTGAAACATACTCTGCCGGGAGACCGTCAGCGTCATGGATAACTTCGGGCACTGAAAAGCTCCTGCTTTCGATGGTAATTCTGCCGTTACCAGTTATCGCATCACGAGCGTTGATACAGAGATTAACAAGAATCTGTTCAATCTGTGATGGATCAATGTTGAGATGGCAGTTTTTGCATCCCGGAATCCATATCAGGGTGATATGTTCACCGATGAGATGCCGCAACATGGGTAGCATCTGTGCAACTGCGGTGTTCAGCTCAATAATTTGTGGAGTGATCGTCTGTTTCTGCGCAAAAGCAAGCAGTTGCTGGGTCAGAGTGGCAGAACGGGTTGCTGCCTGTCGTATTACATCAAAATCTGCATAGGTTGGCGTCGCTGGGTCACTCTCTTCCATGGCCATTTCAGCTTGGCCAAGAATAACTGTCAGCATATTGTTGAAATTATGAGCTATACCTCCAGCCAGTCGCCCGATTATCTCCATTTTCTGCGACTGCTGAAGCTGAACTGCAAGTTTCGCCCTCTCCTCCTCAATTTGCTTGCGTTCCGTGATGTTGATGCTGGTGCCGATAATTCTGAAAATGGTGCCATCCTTTTGACAAACAGGGTTCAGCTCCGTCTCCCAAAAAGAGTTTTCCCCCTTGAACGTCAGAGACACTTCATACTGGATTGAGTAACCTGCTCGAACACACTCGTCATAGTGCTGCATAATCGATTTTGCCGCAGCGGGCGAAAGTATTTGTTCAGGGGTTTTGCCATAAACCTCTTGGCTTGTGATATCGGTCAGTGTTTCATGAAGCGGATTAATACTCTTGAACCGATAGGTACCTTCCGGCAGAACATCGACAACAAAAATAGAGTAGTTCACCTTGTCATAAATATTCTTGAGAAACTCTTTGCTTTCAATGTAACTCATGCTCATATTTTTTACGATCGCTAAGTAATAATGCCGCTCGTGTCGATGAGAAAGGCTTGTTCAGGAAGGGAGTCAAGCAATGCAAAAGCCGTATCGTCGGCAAAATTGCCAGGGGGATGAACATTAACGTATTGTCAGAAGAGCATTGACCAGGTGTTGAAGTGTTGAGGTGTTGAGGTGTTGAGGTGTTGAGGTGTTGAGGTGTTCATAGTGTTTTTGCGGTAAAAACAACATTATAATTTACACTAAATATTGTAAGCTCGGGTGGTGCCAGTCATCCGTTACAACTCAACATGAAAGCATTCGCACTGAAGGTTAATTAAACAATCAAACATAAGCAAATAAATAATCACATAAGCAAATATATATGAGAGGTACGCCGTAATGTTATGACGCTTTGTATAAATGAGTTAAAACCTTCTTGTCAGGAAAGAAACGGAAGATTTGGGGAGTGGGCGTGGGATCAATAACATGGGGGCCAGGAAACCTATGCCATCACAATGTCGGCTATAAAACTGTATCCGACGCCGTGAATGGTGCGAATCGGAGAGGGCGCCCCTTTATCAGTTTTTTGACGAATGCGATGCACAAGCGTTTCAAGGGCAGCACCTCCGGCGGTATCATCCGGGTAGCCAAGGCTTTTGAGAATCAGATCGCGCGATACCTCTTTTTTATGGTAAGAGAGGAGGCATTGAAGAAATTTAAACTCCTTTCCAGTAAGTTTGATTTTTACCCCAAGCGGCGTCATCAGTAACCATTCGCTGTTCATGAATGTCCATGGAGTAACCGTAACCTCCCGGATGGTTTTCTGTTCTTTAACAAGAGAAAGTGAAGCTGAGGGTGAACTTTCGATACGAATGAGTACCGCCGCAACAGCCGCGGCTATTTCGCCAAAGTCCACCGGCTTGACCAGGTAGATATCGGCACCTGAATGATAGCCAGAGAGCTTGTCTGCGAGTGTTGCACGGGCTGTTAGCATAATAATGCGAATATCGGTATTGGCTTTCAGATACTCTGAGAGCACTCGGCCATCCTGATCAGGAAGACCTATATCGACAATAGCCAGTGCATATTTTGCGGTAGTGATATGCTGATAGAACTCCAGGGCTGAACCGACTCCGATGATATCATAACCGTTCATGGCAAGATAGAGTATCAAGCTCTCTCTGAGATCATTGTCATCTTCAATCATGATGATCTTGTGATGCGAAGTAAATTTCGTCTCGTTTTCCTGACTCATAGGATGAGAGCTGTTAATTCGGTTGAATGGAAGTTGCGTCATCGACAAAAGGAAGGCGCAATGTTGCGACAATACCTTGAGGCTCGCTCTCGATCGTTATCGTACCATGGTACATCTCTACAATCTCACGAACCAGCCAAAGTCCCATTCCGGCACCACCGGAATTGGCACTATTACTGCCTCTCGCATACTTTTTGAAAAGATCCTCACCGATGAAAGGTGAAACGGTGTCGGCTTGATTGACGATACGAACTGCAACATTTGTCCCATCTTTTTGACAATCGACCCGAATCGGGGAGTTCGGCGGTGAGTATTTTCGGGCATTATCGAGAAGATTGAAAATCGTGACTTTGAGGAACGTTTGATCAGCGAGAACCCTGATACCCTTGATGCTCTCGGCACTGCAATAAAACCGATCCGGCCACAATACAGCGGCATCTGCAAGTTGTTCACACAAGATTTCCGGGAGATCAAGTAACTGATATGCAGTACTGTTTGCGTCATCAAAAAAGCGACACTGTTCAAGAGAGGTATCCATGACCTCCATGAGTCTTTTGACCGCTCGCTTCATCTTCTCCGTTGCATTAGCATGAATCGTCGATGACGTTTTTTCGTTTAACATAAGAATATCAAGATTCCCATTGATAATAGCAATAGGAGTGCGATACTCATGAGAGATCATACTCAAAAAGCGCCGCTGTTGTTCGGCGATCAATCGCTCGGAAGCAAGCGCTTCCTGCAAAAGCTTCTCCCTTTTACTCAGTTCAGCAATGGTTTCCTTTGCAAGCAAAAGGGCATCCTTTTCACCACTCTTGGCCCTTTTAATATCCTTTTGATCCTCTTCTCTTCGGAGCAAATGCTTATACTGTTGGTTCTTAAACAATTGGCGCTGCAGGAGTTCACGATCTTTTCTGGAGAATTCAGCCGTATTCCGATGGCGCAGGAGTAAAATCCCAAAGGAGATATTTTGAGCCAGGGTGAGCAGAAGCTCCACCTCCTCCGATTCAAAGGCATAAGATTTTGCTGCATAAATGGCTATGGCGCCAAAAGCACCCTTGTCAGCAGTTAAAGGCAGAACCAGATGGGATGCAAAACCATGTTTGCGGGCATCTTTGCACCATAGCGCAAAGGTTGGATCTTTGGCAATATCATTAATAACAGATGCGTGGCCAGTGCGAAGAGTGGTGCCTACGGGACCTCTTCCCTGTGGAGAGGCGCCCCAGGAGAGGAGGTAATGGTGAGGGTTACCCTTGAAGCAACCTGCTTCAGCAATAACAGAGATACTTTTAGCCTCATCGTGCTCAGCATATCCGGCCCATGCCATCCTGTAACCACCGATTTTAACGAGAATGTTGCAGACTTTCTTGAGCAATGTGGCCTCATTCGTGACATGAATGAGTGTCTGGTTACAGTCACTGATTGCCTTCGCCAAGGTTAAATTTCTGACTTTTTCTTCTGCCTGTGTTCGCTTGGTAACATCATGAATAACCAAATAGAGCAGTAATTGGCCTTCGACAGGAATACTGCTCATGTAAACCTCTACATCGCGCAGAGAGCCTGTCACTGTGCAATGTACAGAAGGCAATCTGACATGGTTCGATGCCCCGACCATTCTCATCTGTGCCAAAATCTGAACCATGGGAAGCGTATTAATCTGCTCTATACTCATCCTGCAGAGCTCGTCACGCGACCATCCGTAAAAATTCACGGCAGCCTGGTTGGCATTGACAATAGCTCCAGAATTCGGTTCAATACAGAGCATGGGTTCGGAGTGGTTGTCAAAGAATATGCGGAACTGATCGTCTTTTTTTTTGGCTTCTGGTTCGCTCTCTTTCTGGCTGTTGATGTTCCTATGCACGCCGAGCAATCGCAATGGCTTGCCCTCCGGAGCACGGGATACTATTTTGGTGCTGCAATTTATCCATACCCAATGCCCATCTTTATGCCTCATACGGAATTCGAGAGCGCAGTCATCAGCATCTCCATTAAAATAGCGCAGGATACTGGCATTTGCATGCCTCAAATCGTCCGGGTGCAGGAGATCCTTCCATGTCTTGATCGTGAGCGGCTCAAGCTCTTTGAGAGTGTAGCCGATGATGCCAGCCCATATCTCATTAACAAAAACTTCACCAGTCTCAATAAACCAATCCCAGATACCCACTTGAGCAGCAACAACAGCCTCTTCCAACAGCTCTTTACTGAGACGGAGCTCTTTCTGCGCAAGCTGCACATCATTGATCTTCTTAATGACCGAAGTAAAAAACCACTGCTGATGACTGGATACGGTGATAGTGTACCACGTATCCTGCGTATTAAAGTGGCATGCAAAGGTGTCGGTAATTCCAG
>CAIQGA010000224.1 GCA_903871235.1 uncultured Chlorobiaceae bacterium | reverse complement strand
CACAGGCTCTCTACCGGAGCAATTGAAGGGGCTCTCTGCGAACATCCTGATGTTGCGGAATGCGCGGTCGTCGGTGCTCATGACGATCTGAAAGGACAGATACCGCTTGCCTTTATCGTCCTCAAGAACAATGTTGATACTCCGCACACTCAGATTATCAAACACTGCATTGAGTATGTGCGTGAGAATATCGGACCTGTTGCCTCGTTCAAAAATGCCGTTATTGTCGATCGTCTGCCAAAAACCCGTTCAGGCAAAATTCTTCGCGGAACCATGCGCAAAATTGCCAACAGCGAAGAGTACACCATGCCGGCAACGATTGACGATCCGGTAATTCTTGATGAAATCAGGGAGGCGCTTCAGACAATCGGTTATGCCGTGAAGAGCAAATCCATTACAAAGGACGCATGATCAAGAAAATTGACCACATAGCGATTGCCGTCCACAACCTTGAAAGCGCACTTGAGACGTTCCAAAACGTTCTCGGGTGCGCCCCCGGGGCAATCAGAATCGAAGAGGTGCCTTCTGAAAATGTGCGCGTGGCATTTATCTCCATCGGAGAGAGCAAAATCGAACTGCTCGAACCCATGAGCGATGAGAGTCCCATTGCTAAATTTCTTGCAAAAAACGGCGACGGCATGCACCACATCGCGCTGGAGACGGACGATATCGACAAAGAGAGAGAGAGACTTGCATCGGTCAATATTACTCCCCTTGGCCTGCCAAAAGAGGGAGCTGGTGGAAAGAAAATAATCTTTCTCCACCCTAAAGAGACCAACAGGGTTCTTCTTGAATTTGCTCAAAAACAGCATTAACCAATCAAGACAAAGCAGCTTGTAACCAGTGAAACATTTCTATCTGCCTTTCGAAAAAAAAGAGGATTTCAGTTACTCCCACGAGAGTATTGAACAGCTCACCGAATACGAAAAGTATCAACTCTCCTTTCACCCCGAACGCCCAAAACATCTCGATTACCTGACCGTCTTTGACGAAGCCGAAGAGTGTTTGCAGAACGATCTGCACGGCAGTTGCATTATCCAGACCCACCGGGCGGTGCTGCGCAACGGAGAAAACTCATGGTGGCCTGTCATGCTCATCGGCCAGCAATCAGGGCCAACCTCTGATTTTGCACTCATGCGCAAACTGATGAGAAATCCCGATGAGATAACGAAATGGAATCAGGGCATGCCCACCCCGGCAGCTTTTGAAAAGGCCATCAAAGCCATTGAACTTGCCGAACAGGAAAACCGTATCATCATCACCGTCATTGACACTGCGGGTGCTGATCCTACCGAACAGTCAGAAGGGGGCGGGATTGCCTGGAAGATCGGTCGATGCATGCAGTTGCTGGCCGAAGCCACCGTACCAACCATCTCGGTAATTATCAACCGTGGATGCAGCGGCGGTGCCATTGCCCTCACTGGATGCGATGTCGTGCTTGCCATGGAGTATTCCACCTACATGGTCATTTCACCCGAAGCGTGCTCATCCATCCTCTTCCGCACACGGGAAAAGGCCAACTTTGCCGCTGAAATTTCACAGATAACGGCCAAAGAGGGGTTGAAAAACGGCATCATTGACGATATCATCGTTGAGCATGATGGGCCAGCCCACCATTTTCCAGAGTCTGCCCTTCAATCCTTCAAAAGTTCCATGGTGCAGTGGATCGACAAGCTCAGCAAAATACCTGCAGCAGAGCTCTTTTCGCAGAGAATGGCACGCTGGGAAAAAATCGGCCAATGGGATACCATTACCGAAGAGGAGATCACCAGCTTCGAAAAACCGGTCAGCTACTTCATCCCCAAGCCAAAAAAAATCCTCTTTGTTGCCCGCCACAAAAACTGTATCGACAATGCAGGCAAAAAGTTGCTCGACCCCATACTTTATTCAAAACTCTTTGCCGACAACTTTACCTGCGAAATATGCGGGCACCGGTATGTCAGGTTGACAGCCCATGACTATATTGACCTTGTTCTTGACAAAGGCTCATTCACCGAACACCAGAACACCCGCTACATTGTAGACCGCGATATCCTCAATTTCCCTGATTACCAGAAAAAAATTAGTGAAGCACAGCAAAAAACCGGCGCAGCAGCCTCCTTTATAACCGGTGATGCGACCATTGAGGGACACCCTGTTGTTTTTTGCGCCACCAACTTCAACTTTCTCGGCGGTTCATTCTCCATGTCGACGGCTGAAAAAATCTGGCAGGCAAGCAAAACCGCCATTGAACGCGGCGTCCCGCTTGTTATCCAGGCTACCGGCGGGGGCGCAAGAATGCACGAAGGATGCTCTTCGATGGTTGGCCTCCCCAAGCTGCATGTCGCCATATCGAGTGTCGAAAAAGCTGGTCTCCCCGTCATCACCATTATTACCGACCCTACGCTCGGCGGCGTCGCCATAGGAATCGGCTCAAGGGGAATCAAACTCTTTGAACACAACGCTGGCAATATCGGCTTCTCCGGCAAACGGGTCATTGAGCAGTACACCGGCAAACCGACAACCAAAGACTTCCAGACAACCTGGTGGCTACAGCAAAAAGGATTTGTTGAACGCACGGCATTGCCATCAAACATGCAACATGCCATTTCAGAAATTCTCAGCAAGTACAACAGCGAGAACAACCAGCAGGAGGAATCATTATGACACACTCCCGACCTGACTCCCTCTTTTCAGCATTCCCGGCAGTCAGCCGGGATGAATGGAAAACCAGAGCTGTTGCCGAACTCAAAGAGAGAGCTTACGACACCATCGTCTGGCATACACCGGACGGATTTGATCTGGAACCCTGGCACTCCCATGAAGAGAGTGCGCTGCAACTTGAACTTCCGCCCCCGAAAGCGATCAACACCTGGAAAAATTGCCACAGCATTCTTGTTCATGATGCGAAGAGCGCAAACAAGGCGGCACTCAAAAGCTTTGAGCTTGATGCCGCAGCTCTTGAGTTCGTCATAACTGACCCGTCACTCTGCTCAACAGAGAATCTCAATCAACTTCTGGCCGGAATCAAACCCTCCGCCATAGCCATCCACTTTTCAGGGAACCTTCCCCCGACTCAGGAACTGCTGACAACCCTTGCCGCTACTCCCGGCTTCGCTATGAACTCCGGAGGAGTGCTCACCGAAACGCCAGCCTCATCAAAAGAGGCCGATCTGGAACTCTTCAGCATTGCAGAATCACTTCCGGCATTCCACTTTCTGGCCATCAACACCATCCCCTTCCACGACAAGGGAACAACCGCTGCCCAGGAAATTGCACTGGCACTTGCGGGCGTGAGCGACTACCTGAACCGTTTTCTTGAGGCTGGAGTTCCGGTGGAGAGAGTTGTTTCGGCAATGGAGATCATCCTCCCTGTTGGCTCAAGCCACTTTACCGAGCTGGCAAAACCGAGGGCCCTGCGCCACCTCCTCGGTCATCTCTTGAAAGCCTACGGAGCATCCTGCCCAACGCTGCCACCGCTCTTCGCCAGAACATCCCGGAGAAACCGCTCCCTGCTCGATCCCTATACCAACATGCTCCGGCTCACCACAGAAGCGGTCTCGGCAATTCTTGGTGGTTACGAAACGCTGCACATCGGAGCATTCGACACCGGCCTCTCCGTCAAAAAGGAGATTGCAGAACGAATCACCGGCAATATCCACCTGATTTTAAAGGAAGAGGCCTCACTCGACCGAGTGGTCGATCCGGCCCGGGGCTCGCACTACCTTGAAGCCATGACGAGAGCACTTGCTGAGTCTGGCTGGAAACTCTTCAGGGAGATCGAAGCGGCAGGCGGCATGGCCGAAGCGAGCACCAGCGGCCTCATTGAGAAAATGGTTGCAGAGTCGGCCACAAAGCGGCAGAAAAGCCTCGAAAACCGGCAAAAAACGCTGATTGGCGTCAACCGCTACTCCTGGCCCCTCTCGCCCGAACAGGAAGAGCATATTGAGGAGCTGGAACAAGCCCTTGAGCAACTCCCCGAAGGGAACGAAATTGCCGCTTATGAGCTGCTGCGCCTCAAAACCCTCTCTTGCAGCCTCAAGTCAGGCCGAACGCCCTCCGTCTTTATCTGGATGCAGGGTGACGCAGCAACCAGCTTCCGCCAGGCCGCCTTCGCCGAAGAGTTTTTTACCTGCGGCGGTTTTGCAATTGCCGGACGCTCAACACTCCCGCTCGAAGAGGAGTCATACACAACCGTGCTGCAGAACAAACCGGACATTGTTGTGCTCTGCATCGCCGAAAAAGAGCCTGTACCGACCGCAGAAATACTCTGCAAAAAGCTCAGCGCCACTCTTGTGGTCATGGCGGGCAAACCACCTGCCGAAAAAGAGCGCCTCTTCGCCGCAGGCCTCGACAGCTTTATCTATACCGGCGTCAATGTCCTTGAAATGCTCAAATCCTACCAACGCAAAACAGGAGTGCAATGAGACCGGACTTTTCAGAGATCAATATTTTCTCTTCCGCTCCTGCCACGAGCACCGTCAGCACAGAGGCGCAGCAGGCAGGCTGGACAACTGCAGAAGGGATTGACATCAAAACGTCGTACCAGGAAACGGATGTTCAGCCTCCCGACCAACTGAACTTTGCCCCCGGCTTTGCGCCCTACATTGGCGGCCCCTACACCACCATGTACACCACACGCCCCTGGACGATAAGGCAATATGCAGGATTCTCAACCGCCGAAGAGTCGAACCGCTTTTACCGGCTGAACCTTGCCGCTGGCCAGAAAGGGCTCTCCGTCGCTTTCGATTTGCCAACCCATCGCGGCTACGACTCCGACCACGAACGAGTCATCGGTGATGTCGGCAAAGCCGGAGTGGCAGTCGACTCGGTTGAAGACATGAAAACGCTCTTCGACCAGATCCCGCTGGCCGACATCTCGGTCTCTATGACCATGAACGGCGCAGTGCTCCCCATCATGGCCTTCTATATCGTGGCGGCTGAAGAGCAGGGTGTACCAACTGAAAAGCTCAGTGGAACCATCCAGAACGATATCCTCAAAGAGTTCATGGTGCGCAACACCTACATCTATCCACCAGAACCCTCCATGCGCATTATTGCCGACATCTTCCGCTACACCAGCGAAAAGATGCCGAAGTTTAACTCCATCAGCATCTCAGGCTACCATATCCAGGAAGCGGGCGCAACAGCCGATCTTGAACTGGCCTTCACCCTTGCCGACGGACTCGAATACATTCGTACCGGCCTGAAAACCGGGCTCGACATCGATGCCTTTGCCCCTCGCCTCTCCTTTTTCTGGGGAACAGGGATGAACTATTTCATGGAGATTGCCAAGTTGCGGGCAGCAAGAATGCTCTGGGCAAAAATTGTCGGGCAGTTTAACCCGAAAAACCCGAAATCGCTCATGCTGCGCTCCCACTGCCAGACTTCCGGCTGGAGCCTCACCGAGCAGGATCCCTTCAACAACATCACCCGCACCTGCCTTGAGGCTCTGGCAGCAACACTTGGCCACACCCAGTCGCTGCACACCAATGCGCTTGATGAAGCCATCGCGCTCCCCTCGCCCTTTTCAGCCCGTATTGCCCGCAACACCCAGCTCTACTTGCAGGAAGAGAGCGATATCACCCGAAGCATCGACCCCTGGGCCGGCTCCTCGTATGTGGAATACCTGACCGCAGAGCTTGCAGCCAAAGCGTGGAAAATCATCAGCGAAATCGAAGAGGCAGGCGGCATGGTCAAGGCAATTGAACAGGGGCTCCCGAAGCTCCAGATCGAAGAGGCCGCAACCCGCAAACAAGCCCGCATCGACAGCGGCAAAGAGATCATTGTCGGCGTCAACGGCTACAAAACCAGCAGCAAAACCGATATCGAACTGCTTGAGGTTGACAACACCCTTGTACTCGACCAGCAGCTCCGGCGACTGGCAACCATCAAGGCAGAGCGCGACAGCGAAGCATGCGCCCTTGCACTCAAAGCCATCGAAGAGAGTGCCGCATCCGGAGAGGGCAACCTGCTTGAACTGGCCGTCGATGCCGCACGAAAAAGAGCTACCCTGGGTGAAATATCATCAGCCTGTGAAAAAACCTTTGGAAGATATCGCGCCATCACCAGGCTTAACAGTAGTATCTACATGTCGCAGATGCAGGACAACCAGCTTTTTAAAGAGGCGCAGCAACTGGCCGACAGCTTTGCCACGCTTGACGGCCGCCGCCCCAGAATCATGGTCTCCAAAGTCGGGCAGGACGGTCACGACCGTGGAGCCAAGGTCATTGCCGCAGGATTTGCCGATGTCGGTTTTGACGTCGATATCAGCCCACTCTTCCAAACCCCCGAAGAGGTCGTGCAGCAGGCACTCGACAACGATGTCCACCTCATCGGCATCTCAAGTCTGGCGGCAGGCCACAAAACGCTTATACCAAAGATCATCGAAGAGCTGAAAGCACACGGTAGGGAAGATATTCTTGTCATCGCAGGCGGCATCATCCCTGAGAGAGATCACGCATTCCTTTATGAAAAAGGGGTCGCAGGGATTTTTGGACCAGGTACGGTGATTGCTGAAGCGGCCATCACGATTTTAAAAAAATTGATCGCACGTGTGTAACCGCATTTTTAGGGGCACGATGCCGTGCCCCTAAACCGATTATTATTGTGCGATCCCTGAAATACGTTGGAAATTGCACTCAAAACGTTAATATTGGTATTATGGTATAGCGTATCATTAATGTTTTTGACTAAATATAATGCGAAAGCAAAGATATATTGGCCTAATACAGCCATTCAATTAACCCAACTATTCAAGAATATGCAGAAAGCTTTATTAGAAAGCGAATCACTATCAGATCTGAAATTATTACTTGAGCTGGCAAAAAAAATAGGGATAAAATCAAAAATTTTATCTGCGGATGGAATTGAGGAAATTGGTATAGCAAATGCTATAAAAATCGGGCGAACAGACGAATATATTGACACAAATGAATTCCTCAAAAAGATTTCACAATGATTGTCCTTATTGATAAAAGATTTGAAAAAGATACAAATAAAATAAGCGACAAGTCTATTCTAAAAAAAATTGCAAGCTGCATTATAGATACACAAAACGCCAAAGCTTGAATGAGGTTAAAAATTTAAAGAAATTAAAAGGCTTTGATTTAGCATACAGAATAAAAATCGGAGATTATAGAATTGGTTTAGTTATTGAAAGCAAAGTCGTTTCTTTTATCCGATTTCTTTACAGAAAAGATATTTACAAATTCTTCCCCAAATAGTTACACGCCAGAACACAAGCAGCTTTTATGTAAATGAACATATACTATATAGCTAATGGAGTCTCAGTGGTTGGCAGCAGCCATGGAACGATATATACCTGTCCCTACTTCAAAAAGCAATAAAACTCGTTTTTACCAATCCATATAAAAATCAAAGCCGCGTTTAAAATAAAATTACAAATGATTTTTATTCAATCGAATAAACGTATTTTAATAGCCTGCTGATTTGCGTTCTATATTGGTTACAATTCAAAAATCTGCTGCTTATGCGGATCAATCTAACTATTATTCTGCATGAGCTGAGTAAACATTTGTGCCTGTAAAGTTACCATTCGAATGTATGCAGGGTTTTGTCGTTTGGTATTTACACGAAAAGCTACCAATTGTGATACCAAGAGCCGACGTAAAGGCATTCATAGTACTACTCAGACACTTATTGTTGTGTAATTATCTATAACCTCTTGAAAAACATATTGATAACAGAAAAATGACCAGCCCTAACTGGTGTAATGTATCTTATTTCAATTCAAGGGTTTACGTTTTAAGTATCTGAGTATTAATAGCTGACAGCTCTTTTGATGATCCGTTACAGGGCCTGGAGCTGACACTTGCGATTTTTGAAGGTATAGGTCACTTTCGGGAAGTAAAAAACGCTGCTTTGATTTTTTCCGAAAATCTCAAGCGACGAATTAGTGAAAATGGTTGGCCATACTGTTATAGGTTCTACAGCGAGCAGGCCACTTCGGCATTTGAGGCATACATTTCTGCTTTCTGTTTCAGTAATAAGACTATTTTAGCAGAAAGATACCAAACAAGTATCGACAAATCTGTAGACTACTGCTTCTACGAAAAAAAACTATTGCACAATACAGAGCTACTATCGTTTTCTCAAAGCACACTGAAATCTGTTATTGGATCAAGTGTTAATTTTTTCGTCGGGCTTGACAATGGTGATTACCTCTATTTTGGTGACGGGTCAATCAAAAAGTTATTTACTGACGAAATAGGGAGACTTCCTGAAGATGCTGGTTATCACGATCTTATGACTGCGTCATATAATCAACGATGAATACGCATAAAAATTTCATAGAGAGGTTGACGTTTTTTTTGCTACGCCCTTCGTACACCACTCCAAATACACCCATAAAAAGAAAAATTAATTAAAGAAATCTTACTTAACACTCATAACAGTAATTCTTCTTATACTGTAAATTTTTCAATAGTGAAAGATCTAAAAAATTTAAAGTTGCAAGAGCACATTACAAGAGCAGGAAAAGAGTTTTACATGAATGGACAAGATAATAACTGACAATTGCTTTTGCCTCTTTTTAAACAAAGATTTGGTTTTTTTCTTGCAATTTAACAAAGGCTTCCATATAGGATCCTAAGAAAATGCTTGTGCAAGATTATCCAAAAATTCATACCACTATATGTTCAAAATTTTGAATTCCTGCGCATGAACAATACGACCCCCTTAACCCAACGCTATAACCCCGACGTGGATACGGTGGTCAACGGCATCATGAATGGTGACCGCCAGATGCTCAGCCGCGCCATAACGCTGATAGAGTCGCAACGACGGGAAGATGAACAAAAAGCGCACGAAATCCTCGACCGCTGCCTTGCAAAAAAAAACGAAGCCATCCGCATCGGCATAACCGGCTCACCGGGAGCGGGCAAAAGCACCTTTATCGAAGCCCTTGGAGAAGAGATCATCAACCAGGGGTTACGACTCGCTGTTCTGGCAATCGACCCGAGCAGCAAGCAGTCGAGAGGGAGTATTCTGGGTGACAAGGCACGCATGGAGAGACTTGCCGGAAGAAAAGAGGCCTTTATCCGTCCAACCGCTTCCTCCGGCTGCCTTGGGGGCACCTCACCAAAAACCCACGAAGCCATTCTGCTCTGCGAAGCGGCCGGATATGACGTCATTATGGTCGAAACCGTTGGTGTCGGGCAGTCAGAAGTGGCTGTCGACACCATGGTTGATTTTATTTTGCTCCTCATGCTTCCCGGCTCAGGCGACGAACTGCAAGGGATCAAACGGGGCATCATGGAAATCGCCGACGCCGTCGCCATCACAAAAACCGACGGCGATCAGGCAGGTATTGCTGCAATCTCAAGAGCAGAATTCGAAGCCGCCCTCCGGATGCTTCCGGCAAAACATTCTTTCTGGCAGCCGCAAGTCTTCCTTACCTCCGCCATCACAGGAACGGGCATCATTGAAGTCTGGCAGAATATTTCAGCATATTTTACCCTGATGCGCAAACACGACACACTCGAAAAACTGCGCCACCAGCAACTCAAAAGCCTGCTCTACACCCTTCTTGAAGAGCGTCTTAAACGAGAGTTCTTCTCCAACCCCGAAGTCACCAGTTCAAAAGAGAGTATAGAACGGCAAGTCCTCTCGGGCCAGCTCAGCCCCTTCACCGGCGCAAATACCCTTATGGATGCCTTTATGAGGCCCTTAAAATCGTTGTAAGCAGGCTCTTTCAATCCCAAATATTTTGTTACCGGTACCATTTTACTCTCGAATACCAACAGGTAACACGACAATATGCTCAGGAGATAGCCCTTCCTGACAGCGCTCATACATTGCTGTATAAGCCGCTTCGATGTGCCTGGTAAAAAGTTTGGTATCAAAAAGAGGTGTCGTAAGGCGATTTTGCTCAAGCTTCTGCTGGATGGCTGTCAACTTTTTCGGATTGGTGGCCAGTTCAACTGCCAGAGCTTCATACTCTTCCTGTGTGGACGTAATCAGTTCCGGCAACTGAATGGCATTCAGCAGACTTGCTGCCACCCTGCCGGAAAATGCTTTACCCATACAGGTAAGCACAGGCAACCCTGCCCAAAGCGCATCACTTGCCGTCGCGCCAGCATTATAAGGCAAAGTATCCAAAAAAAGATCCGCAACACGATACCTTGCCAAATGTTCAGCCAGAGGCAATCGTTGACCGAAAATCAGCCTCTTGCCACTCACTCCCCTTGACTCAGCTTCCCTCTTCAAATTGGCCTGTGCAACGTCATTATCCACATACAAGAACAAAACGCTCTCTTCTACCTGCTGGAGAATGCGCATCCATCCAGCAAAGGTTCCTGGAGTGATCTTATAACTATTGTTAAAACAACAGAAAACAAACCCTTGTTCCGGCAAGCCCAACTCTTCGCGAGTAAACAATGTATTGGCAATTCGGCGCTTTGTATCATTTACCTGATAACTCGGCAAATAAACTATTTTTTCGCAAAAGTGTTGTCGGCTCTCCTCCGGGATAATCACAGGGTCTGCTATCAGATAATCAATACAGGAGATTCCCGTTGTACCAAGGTATCCTATGTAACTGGCCTGTATCGGTGCTGCCCGTAAAGCAAATATTCCAGTACGGGAATGTGCCGTGAATCCTCCCAGGTCAATGGCAATATCAATCTCAAGGTTTCTGGAAAGATGAACAACATCAATATCCGAGAGGTGTCGCACATCAATAAAACGGTCAAATGCTGCCGCAGCCCTTTTTCTCATTTCATCCTCTCTGTTTGGACCAAATGAAAATGCAATGACCTCAAACGCACCCCGGTCATGCTGTTCAAATAACTCGGCCATCAAATGCATCACAGCATGATTACGATAGTCCGCAGAGTAGTATCCAATACGAATTTTTTTGTGTCGTGCACCCTTGAGAATTTCCGGCAGATGCTGCGTTAACAGAAATTTTGCCTGAGCATAAATCTCAGCAGCATGTTTATGCAACGCGGGAGAATCAATCAGTGCAAGGAGTGGGAATGGAGGTGATGCTTTTTTGTTGTGCTTAATACTTTCTCTAAATCGATCGACGTCATCCTCAAACGTCTTCCAGTCGCATATCTTCATCTTGGTATGCAGCCACTGTCCAAACAGAAAATCATAGTCGGGACTCAACAATATTGCCCGCTCATAACTCGCTACTGCAGCTTCATAGTGCCTGAGATCTTTAAGCGCGCTGCCACGGTTACTGTACGCTTCTGCATAATCCGGCTTCAGGGCAATCGCACGGTCATAACTCGCTACAGCAGCTTCATAGTGCCCGATCTCTTTGAGCACATTGCCCCGATTACTGTAGGCTTCTGCGTAGTCCGGCTTCAGCGAAATGGCCTGGTCATAACCCGCCACAGCAGCTTCATATTCTCTGAGTTCTTCGAGTGCAACACCCCGATTGTTCCAGGCTTCAGCAAAGCCTGGCTTCAGCGCAATCGCACGATCATAACTCGCTACAGCAGCTTCATATTGCTTGAGTTCTTTAAGTGTATTGCCATAATTACTGTGAAATATCGCGTTGTCCGGACAAATTTCAATGGCTTTACCAATCAACTCAACAGCCTTGTGAAAATTTTTTGTCTGAGATGCAACGACGCCCGAAAGATGCAACGAATCAAAATGCCGTGGCTGCAATTGCAATATCTCATCATAAAGCAGTTGCGCCTGCGCCAACTGACCTGATTGATGATATTGAAAAGCTTGTTGAAACTTTGCTCTCGATTGGTCTACCAAAACATTTCTCTTGCCTTTCTTCATGGAACAGACTCTAA
This sequence comes from uncultured Chlorobiaceae bacterium, assembly GCA_903871235.1. Lineage (GTDB taxonomy): Bacteria > Bacteroidota > Chlorobiia > Chlorobiales > Chlorobiaceae > Chlorobium. The sequence goes on along the minus strand of CAIQGA010000224.1, from coordinate 25,747 downwards.
ACTGTACTGATATTACTGCTCAAGCTCTCTTCGAAATGGGTTCTTCGTAAAAGCAAAAACAGGAGCGATCAGAAATTCTGACCACTCCCCTCCTGCGTCACTCGTCGCCGATAAACTCCTTCTCCTCCGACTTGACAATCAGCACCGGACAATTGGCCTTGCGCACAACCGTTTCGGCAACACTGCCCATGATAAAGCGGCTCAACCCCTTTTTGCCATGGGAACCCATAATGAGCAGATTGACATCAAGCACCTCGGCTTTATCGAGAATCGCGTCAGCAGGAGTGCCAAACTCGATGGAGCACTCTGCCTTGAGGCCCGCCTGGAGCAGCTCCTCAAGAATGACCTTGAGATCCTCTGCCGCAGCCTTTTCCAGATCCTCCTCAAGCGGCACATAGTTGAGCGTGATGTCAACCGCCATAGGCCTTGGCTCCACAACGCTCAAAAGATGGATCGATGCCCCCATGCCCGCAGCGAACTCCTTCGCATACTGCACCGCCTTGCGGGAAGCATCTGAAAAATCGACGGGACAAAGAATAGTATGAATCTTGAACATAATCGGAATGGTTTAGGTTGACGGGGAAGATGAGGGTGACCTGTTTTCAAAGAAGGGTCTGAACAGGTCGATGGGTATTGGAAAAACCGTCGTAGAGTTGTTTTCTGCCGCGATATCCTTCAGCGTCTGGAGATAACGAAGCTGCAGGGCCGCAGGAGAGCCGGAAATAATGGTTGCAGCATCAGCAAGCCGTTGTGCCGCCTGAAACTCCCCTTCGGCATTGATGATTGCCGACCGACGCTCACGCTCAGCCTCAGCCTGCTTGGCCATTGCCCGGCGCATCCCTTCGGGAAGATCAATCTCCTTCACCTCCACCTTGCTCACCTTCACGCCCCAGGGCTCGGTGTCTTTGTCGAGAATAGTCTGGATTCGGTCATTAATTTCATCGCGCTCGGCAAGCAGATTATCAAGTTCCCCCTGACCGCATACACTGCGAAGCGTCGTCTGCGCCAACTGGGACGTTGCAAAATGAAAATCAGCAACATCAACAATTGCCTTGATTGCATCAAGCACACGGAAATAAACCACAGCACTCACCTTCACCGAAACGTTATCGCGGGTAATAATATCCTGGGGAGGAACATCAAGCGTCACCGTACGAAGATCAACCTTGACCATTTTGTCAATCCCCGGAATCAGGATAATAAGCCCCGGCCCTTTTGCTCCAATAATGCGGCCCAGACGGAAAACAACCGCCCGCTCATACTCCCTGAGAATTTTTACTGACGAAATAAAAAACGCACCGACAAGCAACAGAACCGTCATCATATTAACTTCAAACATGGCATCAACTCCTTTTCTGACAATTACCAAAAAAGCCACCACCGCTGAATGTTACACAAAAATAAGAAAACAATCACGCTCAATGCACTCTTTACAATAAACAAAGCAATGCCATACCCCTCTCAGAACATCGAATGCTCTCCCAGTTCCTGCCCGGCAATCCCCTCTTTAAGCACCCGCTTATAAAAATCACGCAAGGTATCGCTGCCGTAGGATGGCGTCATGCCAGCATCATACTCCCCCGTCTTCAAATTAAGCACCAGCATCGACTCCGAGCAGTAATACTTTCCAATACGGGCAAACTCGGCCTTGTCCTTCAGTTGAGGAAAAATATGAGCCAGCATACTCACAACAGGAATAATCACATCAAACATTTTGATCGGCATCTTTTTGAACTTGGGCGGAGTGCCAAGAAGCTCGAAAAGCATTGCCCCCTGCTCCCTGGGCGTAATTGCCTTTCCCGGACCTCCGACAGGCAGTATTTTATTTTTCTTTGCAGGATCTTCGAGGCAATCAGCCATAAAACGGGCAAGATCCGCTTCACTGATTGGCTTGCAGGCAGTCAAATCACCATCACCAAACATGACGTAAGGCTTCCCCTTTTTCACCGATTCAACCTGGCCTGCGATTGACTTGAAAAAAGCCGTAGGTCGAACAATTGACCAGGTAAGACCCGAGCTCTTCAACTCCTCCTCAAATTTCAGCTTTGCTCTCTGGAATTCGAGCAACGGCTTCTGGACACAGATGGCCGAAAGCAGCACAAAATGCTTTGCTCCGGCAGCCTTGCCAGCATCAAGCGCATTGCGCGTTGCCTGATAGTCAATATTCCACGAATCCTTTACTCCCCCATTGCGGGAAGTAAGGCAAGAGACCACCACATCAAAATGCTCGTCGCGAACACCGCTTTTCATCAGTGACTCCATGCTGCCGACATCGCCGAAACGCACCTCGGAACCCTTCAACTGGGCACGGGTCTCCCCCGCCCCGGTTGACGAACCAATGCCCGAGCGCTCACGAGCAAAACTCACCACATCATATCCTCTGGCAACAAGTTCACGGACCACAAATTTACCGATGTAGCCAGTAGCTCCAACAACAAAAACACGTTTAAACTCTCTTGCAGGAGAGTGCGAAAAAGTATTCACAGTTCAATCAGTGGTTACAGAATTTCAATACAGAACAACGCCGCAGGCACCAAACCTACTCTCCATCGGGAGAGCGACAAGAGGCAACACGGCCCTCGCCATCAATGCCCTAAAATAAGGTATATTGTCTCGTTATCAAATACCTGAGCCATAAGAACCACATCGAAATGCCGAACAGCCCCCTGTGCAAACATCCAGGCTCCATTGAAAGAGCTGAAACATACCTCCAGGCAGTGAAAAAATAACTTTCGATTGACGTCGCTCTTCTTCAAAAAAAACAGCCGCATCAGAAAACCGGAATTACCGTTGTCTCTCTTTCATATCTCATCGGCAAAATACGAAAGAGTATCGCCAACAACACCGAAGAACTCAATGCCCGATTGAGGCACACCAATTCAACCCCGCATTATTATTTAAAAGGTGAAGCACTTTTTCTTTGAACAATTATATTATATTTACCGTGATAACTGCATGAAGGAAAAGTCAGCAACAGTTCACTCATGCACCGGCGGCTGAAGAACCCTGACAGTATTTTGCAAGCACAACTTCCATTATCACCTAAAACACATACGACTATGGCAAACGAAAACAACGGCGTCTTTACCAACCTCCTTGTTGCAATCGGCGCTCCAATCCAGAATGTAGCCGACGCAGTAACCGACACCATCGGCGGCGGACTTTCGGCAGCAAATTCGATCGCACAGTCTGGCCTCAACCTCGCAGGAACCGTCGCTACCAGCTCGGTCAACACCGCCACCCAGTTCCTCGAAGGCGTATCAACTGCCGTCACAGCAGCCATCACATCAGCCATCACCCCGAAAAAGTAAACTGCGGGCGCTTCTCATCATTAACGCCACCTTGCTCAAACGAGTGCAGGGTGGCGTTATTTTATACAAAAGCGCTGAAATAACCTGACCATCCTGTCATAGCAGCCAACCTTTGCTGAGTTTAGTTTTACTTCAGCTCAGTACAGTAATACCCTTCCAATCTATGACGTCCAATAAACGTTTGGCTGCTCCCCCAAGCTTTTTTACCCCTTGCTCCCATTGCTGAACGGTCGTTTTGCCAATCGCGAGCATCAAAGCAAAAACAGGCAGGCTAATATGGTGGGTGATCGGCTGTATGCACCGGATACTGACAAGTTTCAGCCAGTTACTACCGTTAAAACTGCCCTGCAGAAGTTTCATCGAGCTTTCGCTCAGGAGTTTCTCTGTCCTTCCGATGCGCTGAAAGATTTTGTTGGTGAAGAGTTCGGAGAAGAGAAGCTGGATGAAGCAGCACACTACTTCAACGTTTCAACAAGGTTGATAGAGACGACATTGGTGAACAAAGGCTTTATCGATCGAGGGAGTCTGTTCGATTGAGTCCAGCATGATGCAAAGCATACTGAGTTTCCGGGCTTTGGTCGTGCATGTTGACGAGCATCTCATCGTGAGCGTCAGAAAATACATCTGTGCGCGTAATAAAAACAGTGCTTTTCAAAAATGTCAAAAAAGCTGCCTTTTTTCCTATATTCTGTCTACAATAGCCAGAAAAATCATACATAACAGGCGGGAGAAGAACATGCAAACATGGCAACTGCAACATGCAAAAAATCATCTGAGCGAAGTAGTCCGCAATGCCCTCAATGAGGGGCCACAGGCTATAACCCTGCATGGAAAACCTTCTGCGGTAGTTATCTCTTTTGATGAATACAACAAGGCAATCAATGTTCGCAAGCCGAATGAGCCACTTTCAAGTTTTTTTCATAACTCACCGCTTCGAAATTCAGGAATAGAACTCAAGCGTTCAAAAGATACTGGCAGAAGTGAGGTAATTTTGTGAAGTCAGTAGGAGGTTACCTGTTGGATACATGCGTGATCTCTGAACTGATCAAAGCGGAGCCGTCACAAAAAGTTATGGAGTGGATTGATGGTCAGGATGAAGAGAAGCTGCATTTGAGTGTCATCACGCTTGGTGAAATTGAAAAAGGAATTTCAAAGCTGGCGGAAGGCAGGAAAAAAATACAATTGCAAGCTTGGCTGGCTGATGAATTAATGGAACGGTTCAGTGGGCGGATTTTTGGCATCACCACTGAAGTTGCGCGTTGTTGGGGCACAATGCTTGGTGAATCGGCGAAAAATGGTCGCTCACTCCCTGTGGTCGATGCGCTCATTGCTGCGACGGCTATAATAAACGGATTGATCGTGGTCACCCGGAATACAGCCGACATGAGCGGTTCTGGCGCAACACTTCCTGATCCTTGGGATTTGGCAAGATAAAGTGACTCCGCCAAAAGCGGGTTGGCAGGCGTTTTTGGTGCATTTCTCTTTAACCCTTTGGATTGAGAGACGCAAAGACTCATGCATCTATTCAATATCGCGGTGGGTACACTCATTACTGAGAGCCCCCCACCCAGTGAAACAATGCGCAATCGGGCAAAGCCCGCAATAAGCTGCCATCTGGCTACGGAACCAAAACCAGGCGGAAGCCAACACCGTAGTTCCGGCTGTCGGGGGAGTAGCCGTTGCGAAAAGCCGACCGGCAGCAATCGGCACTGTCGTACCAGTTGCCGCCACGAAGCACACGACCCTTACCGGTTTCTGTACCCGCAGGATTGGTGACGGTGCCGCTCGCATTACAGTCGTCATAGTACTTTTCGCCATACCAGTCGCTGCACCACTCCCATACATTGCCGTGCATATTGTACAACCCCCACGCATTAGGCGCAAAAGTGTTGACCGCAACGGTGTTCTGCCGATAGAGCCCTTTCGGATGGTTGTTGTAGGGACGGCTGCCATCATAGTTTGCCTGATTGCTCGTCAGGTTCTCTCCTGTCGTAAATGGCTTACTGCTTCCTGCACGGCAGGCGATCTCCCACTCCGCTTCGGTTGGCAGACGGAACTGTTTACCTGTTGTTTTCGAGAGCCATTTGCAGTAGGCTACAGCATCATTCCAGCTCACATGCACAACGGGATGATTCTCTTCACTCCGGGGTCGCACACTGCCCGAAACACCATAACGCCAGTTGACTCCGTCCGCAGACTTCACCTCACCATTGGAGACAATAAAGCTGAAACCCGCTTTTTCGGCATCGGTCTGGTACCCCGTTGCTTCAACGAAGCTCCTGAAATCAACAACGGTCACCGCATATCGGTCCATCGAAAAGTTGCTCAACCGCACCTGATGCAGGGTCTCATCGCCCTCGCGCTGAACCTCACCCTCCGGACTCCCCATTGTAAAATCACCGCCGCGAATCAGCACAAAGTTTGCTGGTGCCAGTGCTGCTGCCGCGTTCACCGGCAATGCTCCACTGAAGAGCATGAGCAGCGCAAGAAAAAGAGAGAAAATGAGGTCTCGAACGGCTTTTGATTTCATCTTTTGCCCCGGATTATGGATTGTGCACAAAACAATGGCATTTTGTGAGCAATTTATCATTTATGAAGCAGTTACACAAGCCGTTCAGCCGGGCGCTTTTCACTCTGTAAAAGACAAAAGCTGTTGTCTGGCGTTTTACAGGTTGTATAATATGTCAAACTGGGGCTCGCCGCTCCAGGGATGAGGCGTTAACGATCTTCTGTGGTCAACACGGTAAATTTTTTCGGTTTTTCTCTGTTTGTTACTTTTGCTTTAAAGAATTTTAAATTTATTAGGCACATTTAATAAAAATCCGAATTTATTTAAGTATATAGGGGAAGCAAAAGGCGATTCTCCATAAACAACAAGAATCCATACTCCTATGAGTCGCTACTTTGAGCGCTACGAAGCTGAAACCTCCCGGTTTTTCGACGAGGTTATCTCAAAAGAGGGAACTCCCCGAACTCACTACGACAAGATGCTTCACCGCTTCGGCCAGTTTTCGATAGACGATATCAAGGCGCGCCGGGAGATTGTCAATATTTTTTTCCGGAATCAGGGCATCACCTTTACTGTCTATGGCGAAGAGGAGGGTGTTGAACGGCTCTTTCCCTTTGATCTTATTCCAAGGGTGCTCCCAGCAAACGAATGGCAGACCATCGAACGGGGGCTTACCCAGCGCATTACGGCACTGAATGCCTTTTTGCACGACATCTATCATGGCCAGAAAATCCTTAAAGACAAGGTGATTCCTGCCGAACTGATTCTTGGAAGCCAGCATTTCAGACGCGAATTTGTGGGGGTCAACCCACCTCTTGGTATCTACATTCACGTTACCGGCAGCGATATCATCCGCGACGGCGAGGGCAACTATCTGGTGCTTGAAGACAATCTGCGCACCCCGAGCGGCGTATCCTATATGCTGCAGAATCGGCAGGCGATGAAACGCGCTTTTCCAGTGCTTTTCGACAAATACAAAATCCGGCCAATCGAAAATTATCCACAGGAGCTGCTCCGTACCCTGCAGGAGATAGCCCCGGCCTCGCGCCGCGACCCGAACGTCGTGGTGCTTACTCCCGGTATCTACAACTCGGCCTACTTTGAGCACAGCTTTCTGGCCCGCCAGATGGGCGTTGAGCTGACCGAAGGTAAAGATCTTGTGGTCAACAACAACAAGGTCTACACCAGAACCACCCGGGGACTTGAACAGGTTGATGTGGTCTATCGGCGCGTTGACGATGCTTATCTTGATCCGCTTGTCTTCCGCCCTGACTCGAAGCTCGGTGTTGCTGGTATTGTCAACGCATACCGCAAAGGCAATGTGACACTGGCCAACGCCATCGGTTGCGGTGTGGCTGACGACAAGGTGATCTACAGTTTTGTGCCTGAAATCATTAAATACTATCTCGGTGAAGATCCGATTTTGGAGAATGTACCAACCTGGCTGGCCAGCAACCCTTCCGACCTGAAATATATTCTGGCAAACCTCGACTCACTGGTGGTGAAAGCGGCCAATGAATCTGGTGGCTATGGCATGTTGATCGGGCCGGAATCGACGATTGAGCAGCAGGAGAATTTTGCCGAGATGATTGTGGCCAATCCACGGAACTACATTGCCCAGCCAACTATTTCGCTGTCGCGCCATCCAAGCTTTTTCAATGATACCGAGCTTTTTGGGTGCCATATCGACCTTCGTCCCTATGTTTTGTACGGTAAAACTGTTACTATAGTCCCCGGAGGCTTGACAAGGGTGGCCCTCAAGCGTGGTTCACTGGTGGTAAACTCCTCTCAGGGAGGAGGCAGCAAGGATACCTGGGTTGTCGACGAATAAACACTAATTTCTTATTATTTATGTTAAGCCGTGTTGCCGAATCGCTCTTCTGGATGAGTCGTTATTTTGAACGGGCAGAAAATACTGCCAGGTTTCTTGACGTCAATTTTAACCTGTTGCTCGATCTCAATAAAATTACCCACATTGAGAATCCAAGCTACTGGGTGGCGCTTATTCTTGTCACCAGCGACAAGGAGCGTTTCAACACCCTGTATGACGAGTACTCGGCCCGTACCGTGACCGATTACCTGGTCTTCAACAAAAGCAATCCGAACTCCATCACCTCCTGTATCGGGCTGGCAAGGGAAAATGCACGCAGCATCATTGAGAGCATCTCAAGCGAAATGTGGGAGCAGGTCAATAACCTCTACCACTATCTGCAAAATGTGACGCCGCAGTTTGTGCAGAACGACCCCTACGGCTTCTACAAGGAGATCAAGAATGCCTCGCATCTCTTTCAGGGCATTACCGATAACACCTTCTCGCACAACGAGGGGTGGGACTTCATACAGATTGCCAAGTATCTTGAACGCACCGACAACATCGCCCGGCTTATTGATGTGAAATACCACATGCTGCTCTCCGAAGCGCAAAGCCAGCCTGAGCTCGTTGCCGGCTCGGAAGATATTATCCAATGGATGGCCGTGCTCAAGAGTTGCAGCGCGCTCGAAGCCTTCCGCAAGGTCTACCTTTCAAAAATTGATCCCGACAACATTCTCCGTTTTCTCATTTTGGACCGTACCTTCCCGCGAAGCATCAATTTTTCTGTCTGTGCGGCTGAAGATGCCCTCTGGCGCATATCGGGGAGCTCGCGCCACCGCTATGTCAACAACGCTGACCGGCTGATTGGCAAACTGGAGGCCGAGCTGAGTTATACGGCCATTGAGGATATCTTTTCGAAGGGGTTGCACCTCTACCTTGCAGATCTGGAACAGCGGCTGGTGAAAGTTGGTGAACAGGTACACCTCACCTATTTTGCCTATCACACGCCAGAAATTGAGTCATCAGACATTGAAGAGGCGCTTCCCTTCACCGGAGTTGCCGGTGGACGAGCCAACTGGAGCCAGGCACAGCAGCATCAGCAACAGCAATAACCCGACCGTAAACCACAAGAGCATGATTCTGAAAGTTGAGCACTCTACCCTGTTTGAATATGACAATCCAATCTATGAAACAGCGACCGAAGTACGGCTCCACCCCGACAATAACCCTGCAGCTCCGCAGCGCTGTGCGAGCTTCAAGCTTCAGGTCGATCCACCGGCCACGCTTTTTGAATACACCGATTTCTATGGCAATAATGTCAACCATTTCAACCTGCTCCAGAGTCATAAGCGGGTTAAAATTGTGGCTACTTCGGTAGTAGAGACCGGCATGGGCCACGCTGATGCCTGCGAAAATGAAGATATTTATCTGATGGATTTTTCATGCCAGAGCCGCTATGTCCATTTCGATGCTGCCATACGCGACTTTGCAACCCGTTTCGCCACCAATACCGACAGTTTTCAACTGGCCGAATCGATCTGCCGCCACATCAACGACACCTTCATCTACGAGCCGGGAGTGACCGACGTTCACAGTACCAGTGCGGTGGTCATGGCACTCGGACGAGGCGTCTGCCAGGATTTTGCCCATATCCTGCTTGCCACATGCCGCTACCTCGGCCTCCCCGCCCGCTATGTCAGCGGTTACCTCTACGGAGGCAGCACGCCCGATGGACACGATGAGGCGAGCCACGCCTGGTGCGAAGTCTACTGCGGCAAGGAAAAGGGGTGGATTGGCATGGATCCGACGCATAAAACCCTCTTTGTCGATCAGCGCTACATCAAGATCGGTTCAGGCCGTGACTATGATGACATACCTCCGGTTCGTGGTACCTACAAAGGCAATGCGGTTGAAAAACTGACTGTGGCGGTGAGGGTAAGCTCGATGGAGTAGTTAAAAGGGAATTGCGCTGCAAAAAAAAGCTTCGAAATCCCCTCTCGATCACTACATTAAAATGTGGAAATAAAAAAACCAGTCAACAGCGGTACGTTGTCGGAATCTGCCGTTATTGATGCACAATACAGCTTATCATCGGAGAAACTTTCATGGCACAAAAACAGAGGCATGGCATGCAAAAATGGTCGATGTTGTTCTTAATCTGCGGCCTGCTGGTCGCCATTGTGCTTATCCTCCTGACACCGTGGCAAAGCGGACATATCCATCCCCACTCTCATCCGGCACAAAATTACAACGAGGCATTACAGCTCGTTGAACTCCTCAGGGCGGATGAGCCTCAAGGGATGAATCCGCTCAACCGGGCCCAATTGATGACCCACGGCAAAAAAACGGATCGTGCCATCATTCTGGTGCATGGCTATACGAGCGACCCGCAACAGTTTCAGGAGTTGGGAAAGCGTTTGTATGCTTTAGGCTATAACGTCATCATAGCTCCACTCCCGCACCACGGTCTGGCTGACCGCATGAGTGATGCTCATGCCCGCCTGACGGCCGAAGAGCTGGTAGATTACGCCAACCGGACAGTGGATATTGGACACGGACTCGGTGAAAAGGTAATCATGATGGGTATCTCTGCGGGCGGGGTTACCACCGCATGGGCGGCACAAAACCGGAGTGATATCGACCTGGCAATCATCATCTCCCCTGCCGTGGGATTCAAACAAGTCCCCACTCCATTGACCGCTGCCGCAATGAATATCTATACCCTCTTACCCGATGCACTCGAATGGTGGGATCCGGTGCTGAAAGAGAAGGTACTGCCAGAGCACGCAGGCCCACTCTATTCCCGTCATGCCTTGTCGCAAATTCTCCGTCTGGGGTTTGTTGTTCAAAGAGAGGCCGCGCTTGAGACCCCTGCCGCAAAAAAGATGGTGATTGTCTTCAACGCCAATGACCTTATGATCAATAATGAGATGACGATGAAAATGGTCAACCTGTGGAAGGCGCACCATGCCAGCCTGACCACTTTTGAATTCCCTGCCAGCCTGAAACTCGGCCATGACATCATCGACCCGGCCCAGCCCAACCAGCGGGTCGATATCGTCTATCCGCAACTCCTGGAGCTGCTCAACCAGTAATCGCTTATGGCCTATTTCCGGGCAAGAGTGGAACATGCACACATAACCGGCTGCCAACCGCACTGTGCACGGTATCGTGCAGCCTGAGTTAATGTGAGTCAGGCAGGTTGACAACGAAAAGAATTGCCCACATGACGACCAATGATTACACACTTAAATTCCAGCCAATCCTGTAATACCCGTGATTTTCTCCTCCTGGATTATCAATGTGGTACACGGCAATGTCTTTCCGACCATTACCATCAATATCCGCGACAGCAACACCGCCACCCTGATTTTCCCAACCGAACCAGCCCGGAACAGCCCTGACCTCAGACCAGCCTCCAGTCACATCGCCTGCGGCATTGAGGTTCCAGCCAATCCGGAAATAGCCATGGTTATCCCCGCCTGGATTATCAATATGAAAGACGATTAGCTCCGGTCGACCGTCTCCATTGAGATCGGCGACGGCAATACCACCTCCCTGATTTTCCGAACCAAACCAGCCAGGAATTGCCTTAATGGCGGACCAACCCCCGGTAACATCCCCGGCAGCATTGAGATTCCAGCCAATACGGTAATAGCCATGATTTTCACCAGCCGGATTGTCGATATGATAGACAATCAAGTCCTGCCAGCCATTGCCATTAATATCGGCAAGTGCGACACCGGCACCCTGATCTTCCGAACCAAACCAGCCCGGAACTGCCTTTACCGGCGACCATCCGCCAGCAGGATCTCCTGCCGTATTGAGATTCCATCCAATACGATAATAACCGTGATTCTCACCTCCCGGATTGTCCACATGAAACACCAAAAGGTCGACCAAACCGTTGCGATTGATGTCGGCAAGAGCTACACCTGCTCCTTGATCTTCAGAGCCAAACCATCCCGGCACAGCCTTCACCGGCGACCAGGATTGTGCATTTCCTGAATTATCGAGATTCCAGCCGATTCGGTAGTAACCATGGTTTTCACCTCCAGGATTGTCGATATGAAAAACCAGAAGATCAGCCCGTCCGTTTCTCGATATGTCAGCAAGCGCAATGTCGCCCTCCTGGTCTTCCGAACCAAACCAGCCGGGAATCAAACGAGGTGAATCCCAACGCAACAGAGCCGCCTGTACCGCCTTCCAGGCATTGATGCGGCCAAAACCAGTATAGACATCATAGCCTTGCGAACCAATATCATCGGTGGAGGCACGCAGAATTGCTTCAACTTCAGCAGCCCTCAAATTGGGGTTTACCGACAAAACCAACGCGGCAACACCGGCAACGTGCGGAGTTGCTGCGGAAGTGCCATTAAAAGTTGCGATATAGTCTGTTGCAGTGTAGCCACTCGCCCCATGAATATCTGTGGTCGTGATATGAACACCAGGAGCACTGACATCGACTTCAGGGCCAAAACAGCTCCCCCACCATGTTTCTCCATCCCTGCTAGAAGTACTTTTGCGTTCGCCCCACTCATTGCAGGCTGCGACCGTGATAACTTCGGGAAGGGTTCCAGGATAAATTACCGAGTTATTTGTGTTGCCTGCGGCAAAGCAAACGACGCATCCGCGTCCACCGCGTCCAGCCGTCTTAGCGTTACGAATCGCATTGGTGATTGCCGTCGAAGGTGAACCACCTCCCCAACTATTGCTCAGTACGTCAGCTCCACGGGCAACTGCTGTATTGATACCATCGGCAATTTGGGCATCGCTTGTCACCCAGTTGCCACCAGCACTATAAGCGATTCGAACTCCCATAAGTCGACTGAGTGGAGCGACACCACTAACACCAATACCATTATGCTGCACCGCTGTTGCAATACCGGCGCAAGAGGTTCCATGAGCATCATTGTTACTGGGAGCAGGATCATTGATTCGCCTTATAGCATCATACCCTGTAACCAGTTTTCCGGGACTGTTAAAATCAGGATGAGCATAATCGACACCTTCATCGATAATGGCAATCGTGATAGCGGCACTGCCACGGCTGACATTCCATGCATTTTCCGCATGAATATCCTGCCCGGCAATACCCCCGCCCTGACCAGTATTGCGTAATGCCCACTGTTGCGGGAACAATGGATCATTCGGAATAAATGCTGGTTTCATCAGGCGAACAAAGTTCGGATGTGCATAGTTCACAAGGCCACTTTCATGATAGCTGTTAGCTAACGTCAGAACATCAACACCAGCATTCTCCTGTGCCGCCAAAACGAAAGAATTCCGTTCCCACTCGGATTCATTGACAATTTTAACTTTGCTCTTGGCGTTGAACTCTTCGATCTGCTTTTTCGTCACTTCCGGTTTAAACTGAACAATGAATTCCTCTGTAAGAATCATCTGCGTGCTATCTGGTGCCGCAAAAACCGTGAGTTGGCCACTCCCGTTTGGCAGTTCCGCAACTGCTGCTCTTGGTGCCTGGGTATTCGTTTGAAAAAGAATGATTCCGTTACCCAGGTCAAGTCCCGTGGATTGTGACGAAAGCGCACCAATGGATAGTGCCATAGCTCGACGATCATCGGGAGATGGTGTGCCACTGAAGCGCACCGCCCCATGGGTCGTTGAAAGCTGAAGTGGAATTTTCTTTCCTTCGTACCAATAATACTCACTCATGCTATTGATCCTTTTTTTTCGGGAAGCAGAAAAGTTAAGGGCAACGCGCGTCCGCCTCCCTTAAAAACGCGATTACCACACGACTTATTGACTGAAGTTGAGCGCTTACGTTTACTTTTGTGATATGCCTCATACTAAAAAAAAGAGTGAGGGACTCTTTTTGCACTTATTACGCTTTTAATATAGTTTATTTCAGGAGTTCAAAGAGCGTAAAAACGTTTTTTTTACGCATAAAAAACAATTCACATCAGACGGAACAGCCCCAGGTAAGGAATCCGCTCAGCCGAATCCAATCGAATGACTCTCGGCATGGTTGACCGAATGAGTGATGCTCATGCTCGCTTGAAGAGCAAGGGAGAAAAACTTTGACGAAGCTTTTCTCCCTTAACGCTCAGCACCTTATTTGCCGAAGGGCTGCGGCTGCGGTGTCGTATCCGTTGACGGCGGAAGGAGCGGAAGCTCAAATTTCGGCTGGTCACCGGTCAAACTCTTCAGGAAGGCAACAATGCTCGCATTCTCTTCTGCGGTGAATTTTTTGCCCAACTGAATCTGACCCATCACCTCAACGGCCTTCGAGAGTGTTGCCGCGCCACCGTCATGGAAATAGGGGTAGGTCAACTCAACGTTCCTCAGAGTCGGCACCTTGAATTTGAAACGATCTGCATCAACTTTTGTGACAGCAAAACGACCTGATGCTGGATTTGTTGTTTTGTAGGGTTCCACAGCTCCCATTTTCTGGAAAGAATTCCCCCCGACAGCCGGGCCGTTATGGCAGGCGGTACATCCACTGCTCTTGAACAGGTCGTAGCCGGCAAGTTCCTGTTTGGTGATTGCTGCGTCATCACCTTTCAGCCATTTGTCGAAACGGGCATTAGGAGTGACCAGTGTCTCTTCGAAGACGGCTATGGCCGTTGTCACCTTGTCGATATCAATGGTATCGACCTTAAAAACCTTCTTGAACTCTTCCACATAAGCGGGAATGGATTGCAGCACCGCAACGGCGAGGTCATGGGTAAACGACATTTCACCCGGATTGCCTATGGGCCCACCCGCCTGCTCCTTGAGATCTTTGGCCCGTCCATCCCAGAACTGCGCCAGGTTCAGGCTTGAGTTGAGTACGGTTGGCGAATTGATAGGCCCTTGATGCCATTTGTGGCCAATGGAGCTTTTGAGATTGTCACTGCCGCCCATGCTTAAATTATGGCAGGAGTTACATGAAATGAATCCTGATTTTGACAACCGTGGATCAAAAAAGAGTTTTTTGCCAAGTTCCACCATGGCCTGATCGGCTACTTTTGGTGCTTCAAGAGGTGTAACAGGCTCCCCCGCCCTTGACTGAGTGACTGGAACAGCAACAGGTGCAGGCTGATTTACCGTTTCTGGTTCCGTTTTTTTTGTACAGGAGGCGACAACGCCAGCAGCAAGAAGGGTTACAACAAGAATTTGAGTTTTCATTATCAGGTTCCGGAAAAATGATCAAGAGTGCCGAAATACCGGCTATTGTTATGATTCAAAAAAGAAGTACTTCCCGAGTAGCAAAAATACTTTTTTTTCTCTTGAATCCAGAAAAAAAAGGGGCCTTGGCTTGTCGACGAAGAGTTGGTTATCAACCCGTACCTGCCCGGGCACGCTGTTTATATTGCCATAGCAGCTTTTCGTTCAGTCACGGCTAAGCGTACCCAGTAACCTGTGCAACGCATCAACAAGTGCTTTTACCAAAAAAAGCTTCTGTATAAATTCGTCTGATTTCATTGCCACCTTATTCGCCGCAGCTCAATCCAGTCGAGCACTTGTGGGATGAACTTCGTGAGAAAGCTTTTGGAAACATTGTCTTCGACAGCTTGCATGCTCTTGAAGACCATTTGGAAGCCTCGTTAAGGAAGATGGAACTGATACACCAAGAGTCCATTCCATCGTCGCGTGGCCTTGGATTATGAATTTAGAAATGGAATTAGAAGCCTGCTGAAGCTTGGCTGCCAGTATATCCTGCTTCTCCTCAGCGATCTTTTTAGCAATAATATCCCATGCCTGATTGGCAAGTGTCATAATCCATTCAATCTCCTCTTCATTATAATCGGTGGGCTTGTTTCCAACGCAAAAGATAGCAACGACTGTGCTTTTGCGAATGACAGGCACAACTAACTCCCGCTTCATCTCAACATGACCGTCCACCCTCTTCTTGTCATTGGGGAGAGGTACTGAGTGGTTATAGATTACCGCTTTTCGTTCCCTCAGCACATCAGCGAGGATCCTTTTTTTGTCCAATGGATAAGATCCTCCCTTTTTAGAAAATACGGGCAGGGCTTTCAACGTGTTGGTCGAGTAGCTCTCACCACTCAATGAGATCTGACTTTCCTCTACCAAAAATGCAAAACCAAGGGGACTCTTGGTCAGCCAGTCCATTTTATCAAGGGTAAACTGCAAGAGTTTATTCGCCGGAAGCTCCTCGGCCAACTGAAGCAAGCGAATGCGCATCAGGGAGATGGCTTCAAGACGATTACGGCGAGTGACATCATGAATAACAACAGATACGAGATGCTTCCGATCCAGATTGATTGTTTTCCAAAAAATTTCAACATCCCGGATGGAACCGTCTGCTCTCCAATGAGTGGAGACCATGTTGCCTTGATTTGTCGAACTCCATAGATCCCTCGGCATAGGTTCAATAATACCATAAAAATCTGAGGCGGCTTGATTGGCGTTAACAATGTTACCTGTTTCAGGATCAAGAAGTATGACGATGGGGGGATGACGTTCAAAAAAAACAGAATATCCAACGGAAATCCCAAAGTCGGATTGAAGAGTTGCTGCGCTGATACACTCTCTTTTTAGCATGACCAACCCCAAAAATTATTTGATTGAAGACACCTCTTATTCCAAGCAGTAATATTACGTAAAATATAACAAAAAATTACAAGACAAATAAAAAACACACACAAAACCGTATGACTTCAGAACAAAGGTCATAAAAAATCGGCCATCGATCAGCCTTTGTATATAAAGGCCGATCGAAAAAATGATGACGTTATGGAAACAAATCTCCTTCAGGAAGTAATGAAGGGTTTCCGGGGAAACTCATTAAACGACAATGAGGGCAGCCGTAAAGCAATATCCAATACCATGAGTGGTTTTTATCGGGGAGTAGCTGTCGCCAATCGCTGTTTTACGACGCAGGCGATGAACGAGAGCTTCAAGTGCGCCGCCTCTGGTCTCACCGTCAGGATAATCAAGAGCTTTGAGTATCTCATCGCGGGCAACGACCTGCTGGTGAAAAGAGACAAGAAACATGAGGAAGTCAAATTCTTTTGCGGTGAGCCTGATTTTCTGGCCCTCAGGCGTAAGCAGTAACCACTCTCCTCGAACAAGTTGCCATTGTCTTGGCTTCTCCTCTTTTGCCAGCATAACAGCCTCACTCTGCTGCTGTACACGCCCTGTACCAACCTCAAAACGCCGAAGAACACTTGCAATAGAGGCCATGATTTCACGAAAATCAACGTTTTTCAGCAAATAGATATCGGCTCCGGAGTCATAACCGGCAAGCTTATCCTCAATATTTGCACGCGCTGTGAGTATGATAATGCGTGTATCGGTATTGCTTTTCAAATACTCGGTAAGCACCAGGCCATTCTGATCGGGAAGGCCTATGTCGATGATAGCGAGCGCATACTGTTCAGTGGCAAGATGTTGATAGAACTCCATTGCCGAGCCGACTCCCGTAATGTCATACCCATGCAGCTTCAGGTATTTTATCAGGCTTTCCCGAAAATCAGCATCATCTTCAACCATGATTATCCGATTAAGAGAGGTATTGAGTGGAGTGTTTGCTGGACTCATGTGATTAGTGTATAAAAATAACTTTTCGGTGTATATAAATTGTATATATAAATAATTTTCTGACGTATTCAAGTCGTCTATAAAAATAATTTTCTGACGTCCACATCTTCGCTCGGACAAATGCTTTTATTCTCACAGCACTACTGGCAGTTGTACGGTTGCAGTGACAACTGAATGCAGGCTTTCAAGAGCGACCGTTCCCTTATTTGGCTCATTTAAAAAACAGAGGTTTTCTGTCAAGCGCTTCTTTGCCGAAGGGTTGTGGAGGCGGTATTGCCTCCGTTGATGGCGGAAGATGCGGAAGCTCAAATCTCCATCTTCTCACGGTCTTTCTTGCAAAAGATCGGCACGCCCAAGGAGTCCGGACTCGGCCAGCAATCTCAGACGCGCCGAGCGCCATTCTGCTACGGCACGAATCCGCTCCTGCTCAGCATCGGCCAATGCCGACTGACTGTTGAGAACTTCGAGGATATCGGCGGCATGATAATCATACCGACGCAGGGAAGAGTGAAGGGCCTGAGTTGCCGCCAGCAGAAGGAGTTCAGTGGCTTTGAGGGTTCCAAGCGATGTCATCGCATCTGCATGTGCCCTCACCACCTCTGTCAGGGCCTGAATTGTTGCCGCCTGCAGTTGGGCCTCACTCTGTTCGGCCTGAGCCTGTGCACCCCGAATTCTGTAGGTTCTCGCAAAGCCCTCAAATATCGGCAGGTTAAGCGTAACGCCAGCAGTTGTCACCGACTGGTTGATCGACGATAATCCCTGGTTGGGGTAGCCGTTCCGGGACAAAGATGCCGTTGCATCCAATGATGGCATTCCCTCCGACCGCACTACGGTTATTTTGAACGTATCGGCAGCCAACTTTGCGCGTGCAGCCCTGATAGCCGGATGATTCTCTTCTGCCTGACGCAACACGCTGTTGAGATCTTTCACATCATCCACCCGATAAAGCTCCAGCGTCTGCGGCAAGTGAATGGACGTACCCGGCGCCAATCCCATAACCTGCACCAGCAGACTCAGCGACTTGTTGAAGTCGCCCTGCGCACGCGCTTCGTTGAGTCGTGCCTTGCAGAGAGCAGTCAACGCCTGCAGCGTATCGGATAAAGGCACCGCACCGCGATCCTCTCGTCGTTTGGTTGCAGCAAGGATACGCCCGGCTATTTCCGTCATTTTTTTTCTGGCAAGGTAACTCGACTGGGTCGTTATCGCATCAAAATAGGCCTGGACGACTCCCGTAATCGTCTTTTGCAGCGAGGCCTCGTGCGCTGCAAGGGCCGCCACAAGCAGTTGTGACGCCGCCTTATTGTTAGCGCTTCGGCCCCCGAAATCAAGCAATCTCCAGGTCAGGGTACTATAGAGCTGATTGCCTGTACGAAAGTAGTCGTACGTGCCAGAGAGGGAAGCGGAACTGCTCCGGTTTACCAGTCGGCTCACTGAAACGTTCACGGTCGGCAAATAGGCGGCACGCGCCTCTCCCAACACCCATGACTGAACCTTGATTGCCGCCCAGGCTGAACGGATTTGCGGGTTGCTGCACAACGCAACATCAATGGCGCTCCCAAGTTCCAGGGGTTGAGAGAGATCAACGGAGGCTGGGCTGGCAATGAGACTCCCATCGGGAAAGATGGCTCCCGTATGCAGGCGATCGGGTTGCACTCCCAGCGGGTCTTTCAGTAGATCAGCAATACCGAGGGCGGATGACGGCAACCAGAGGAGGGTTGCAAGAATGCAGCACCCCTTCTTAGCGTTGAATGAAACTCTCATGTGCATGTTGCATCAGTGGGGAGAGGAAATAGTCGATAATGCGTCGGCTGCCGGTCTTGATCTCAATTGATACGCTCATACCGGGCGTCAGCGCCACCTGGCGACCATCAATGGTCATGGCGGAGTGATCCAGAACCACTTTGATGGCATACACTGGCCCTTTTGGTAAATCCTTTTTCGTCTCATCCTGATGAACCTGCGGAGAGGCCCCACTACCGCTCCTGGTATTCGACTCTATCGCATCACGGGAGACATGAGAAACTCGACCAGGTACCGTCCCGTATTTGGTATAATCGAAGGTTTCGATCTTGACCTGGGCATGCTGACCTTCCGTAACAAACCCGACATCCTTATTTTCAATGAAAGCCTCAACTTCGACCTGATGCTGGCGGGGAACAATCACCATGATCGGTTGAGCCGACTGCACCACACCTCCGACCGTATGAACCGTCAACTGCTGCACCGTACCAGCCACAGGGGCCTTCAGGCGCAAGAGATCACTATGCGCGGCGGCGCGTTCAGCATCCTGCCCGGATGACTGTGCCACTCTCACTCCCTCATTCAGGGCCTCCCCTGCATTTTTACGCGTCTCGGCAAGATGTGCACGACGCTGATTGATGGCGTCTGCAAGATTGCCTTCCAATTCAATCTGCTCCTGCTCTTTTTCCTGCCAGGCATGGAGCGATACATCATGATCTCGCGCCAGAACCCTGTAATCGTTCGCCCGCTGGGTGATGAGAGGTAACTGACGTTTATATCGTGCGATCTGGCCATCCAAACGAGTCAGCTTTGCTTCAAAGTCCTGCCACTGACTTTCCAGATAACGCTGTGCGTCCAAAACACGTTCTGCCAATACCCCTTCCACACCAACCATCGGCACGAGCCGTTTAGCCTCAACGGAAGCCAGGAGTGCACGGGAACGTGCGACCTGCAACAGCGCACTTTCCCGGTCACCAATAGCCTTGTCCCGTTCCCGATCACTCATACGGGTATCAAGCTCGATCAGCAAATCGCCAGCGACAACCGACTGCCCTTCTTTAACAAAAAGCCCATCCACACGAGCCGTCTCAACAGAGGCAATGGTTTTGCTGCGTTCAGAGGGAATAATCTTGCCCGTCGCATTCACAATAATATCCATCTTGCCCAAAATCGACCACAGCAGCAACGCCATCAGCAACGCCATCAGAATACGAGCTACCCAGCGTCCTGCGGGCGAAACCGGCGCAGTCTGCAACGCCAGCGCTGAGGGTAAAAATTCCGATTCATACGCTTTGAGATCCGGCGGTGTTACCTCATGCCGCTGTGCCCAGAAATGAGCAATATGTTGCTGGTAGCGTTCAATCAGTTCCCGCAAGGCCTGCAGACGTAAGCTGAAACTCATACTATCACCTCCCCTGATTGCATACCCTGCTGTAACGTGTAAAGATGGGCATAGATCCCGTCTTTTACCCGCAGCAATTGAGCATGAGTACCCTCCTCGGCAATCTGACCCCGTTCTATGACGATGATTCGGTGCGCATCACGCACGGCTGAAAGACGATGGGCAATGATCAATGCCGTCCTTCCTACACAAATCTGGCGCATGTTATCCTGAATGATCTTCTCGGACTCGTAATCGAGGGCACTGGTAGCCTCATCAAAAATCAAGACCCTCGGATTTGTGATCAGTGCACGAGCAATGGCAATCCGCTGACGCTGTCCTCCAGAGAGCCCGGTGCCATGTTCACCAACAACCGTGTCATACCCTTCGGGCATTTCACAGATAAACTCATGTGCGCCAGCCAGTTTGGCCGCCTCGATCACCGTTTCCAGCGGCAACGCCGAATTCGCCAGAGCAATGTTTGCCCTGATCGAGCGGTTGAAAAGCGTGTTCTCCTGTAACACCACGCCGATCTGCTGACGCAATGAGACAACGTCCACCACCGCCAGATCGTGACCATCAACGAGTACACGACCACGATCCGGGACATAGAGCCGCTGAACCAGCCGTGTGAGCGTGCTTTTGCCCGATCCGGATCTCCCCACGATACCAATCACTTCACCCGGCGCAACCTTCAGGTTAACCTGCCGTATGACGTCTGACGCATCCGGGCGGTAACGAAACGACACCTGGTCAAATTCGATCGCCCCGGCAATTTTTGGTAACCGTGTTCTTTGGGAGGCAACTTCTGTGGGAGCATTAAGGATATCGCCCAGTCGACTCATGGAGATCCCCACTTGCTGGAAATCATTCCAAAGTTGCGCCAGCCGTAGAATCGGACTCGACACCTGTCCGGCCAGCATATTGAAGGCAATCAGGGCTCCAACCGTCAACTCATTATCCAATACCAGTCCGGCACCTCGCCAGAGAATGGCGGCAGTAATTAGTTTGCTGACAAGCATAACGCCGCCATTGGCAATCGTCGCCACATTGGTTACCGACAGTCCTGCGGTAACGTAGGATGCCAGTTGCTGATCCCATTTGTGCGTCCAGCGGGGTTCAACCGCCATAGCCTTTACCGTATCGACTCCGCTTATAGTTTCTACCAAAAAGGATTGGTTCTCTGCGGAACGATTGAATTTCTCATCAAGACGCTTGCGAATCATTGGCGTAAACACAACTGATAAGGCGACATAAACGGGTATCGAGCCAATCACAATGAGCGTCAGTACCGTACTGTACCAGAACATCACCGCAAGAAAGACAAACGAAAAGGCAATATCGAGCACCACCGTCAGGGCATTGCCCGTCAGAAATGAGCGGATATTCTCCAATTCGCGGATACGGGCAACCGAATCACCAACCCTGCGACTCTGGAAATAGGCGAGCGGCAGTCCGAGCAGGTGACGAAAGAGGCGGGCACCCAATTCCACATCAATCTTGCTGCTCGTATGCGCAAAGACCCAGGTGCGGATGCCGGTCAATGCTGCTTCAAATAAAATCGCTGTGACCAGACCGATCGCAATGACGTTGAGGGTTTTCATGGCGTGGTTTACCAGCACCTTATCCATCACTACCTGGAAAAACAGAGGAGTCACCAAACCAATAAACTGAAGGCACAATGAAATCAGCACTATTTCACCAAGTAATCGGCGATACTTGATAATCACCGGGACAAACCAGGTGAAGTCGAACCGGGCAAGCGGCCCACTAAAGGTCGCCTTGCTCATGAAGAACAGCAATTCACCGGTACTCTGTGCGATAAAATCCTCCACAGTGATGATCTCCGGAGGCTTCCCTGCATGCTGCACCAGCAGTCGTGGCGCTCCTGCCTGAGCACCGTCGCTCTGCACCCGATCAAACCGGGCCACAATAAAATAACGACCATCCAAATGGCGGGCGATGGCGGGCAACGGCGCTTTATCGAGGCGCAACGGATCCTGCCAGACAATCTTTGACGTCATCCCGAGTTCCCTGGCCGCGAGCAACAGAGCCGTGTTGCCGAATAGCAGTTCACCCGTCGCTTCATCCCGTTCCAGTTCAGCCGAAAGGTGATGTTTGAGGGTCATCTCATCCACCACTACCTGATGAAAGGCCCCAATGACCTGCAGGCAGAAAAATCCTGTATCCATAATAGTAACATTATTGCCAGCCGCTCCAGCTCAACTCCAACAGGCAGCCAACACTGGAGCAAGCTGCGACTGCATGGCCTGTGGCAACACCGTTTGACCAGTCGCCGGAGCATTCATGATCGACATTGCCTGAACCAGGGCATCAATATTGGCGTCAGTCACAACTTTGCCATCCCCTGCACGAATCTGCTCAACGTGGTTGGCCGATCCCGAATACCAGTCACGTATTACTACACTATCCGTTCCACCGATAATGCTGAGGACAAGATCGTTACCTGCCTGACTGAACCAGAGCTGGTCACAGGCAACATCTCCCTCAAAAGCAAGGAGATCGGTATTGCCCGCTGTGGTATCAGTTTCGACGATCACGTCTTGACCACCACCCCGCGCAAAATGATAGAGATCATCACCCAAGCCACCAGTTAAGATATCGTTACCGACTCCGCCATCAAGCGTATCGTTACCATCCGCCCCTTGCAGGAAATCGTTACCGGCAAGCCCCAGGAGCACATTATCACCCCGGTTACCCACCACCGTGTTGTCCAGCTCATTGCCTGTACCATTGCTATCTTCCTGCCAGAACTTGACCGGCGCAATGGTATAGATGGCATAACTGCCAGTAACGTTCACAGCATTGCGGAACGTCTCGATATCGACAAACCGCGTCATATCGCTGACTATACCCCGACCTGAATCAGCGATATAAAATCCCATGAGTGTACCATCCGTCTCCCGGTAGACCGCTCCCGTCAGGGTAACGGCATGATTAACACTGCCGTTGCCATTGTAAGCTGAATCACCCCACAACTCTCCGGCATTCACCCCAAGTATCACGCCGCGACCGCTGCGCACCAGACTGGCAACCCCTGATTCGTTATACCCCATCACCACATTGTTGCGAATGCCATAACTCTCCAGAATCGCTTGCTGCTGAGTGACGTTCGACCCGCCAAGCTGCCAGGCAGGCAGATTCGGGTTGTTTAACGCCCAGTTATTCTGAATTGCCAGATTGATAATTTGACTCTCACTCGTCGGACGGCCTGTCTGGGTAATCAGATTGGCAATAGAGGTGAGTGCGCAGGTTCCCTGATAGTTCTGAACAGCATCCCCCTGCATGTAATCAAGTTCATTACGCTTGGGATAGCCATACACCAGAACACGTTCTCCATCAACAAGGCCGTTTTCCGGTTTCGCAAAATCGAGCAGCAGCAGATTCTCCAAATTGCTCCCAAGCTGACAACTGATGCTGCTTTGCACAGTATCGGTGCCTTCGCCGGCAAGTTCCGTCACCACATCGCCAACATTATCCATGTAATAGATATCATTGCCCTGCCCGCCGATCATGGTATCGGCACCAGTCACGCCATCGAGGATGTTATCCGAACTGTTGCCGACGATAAGGTTGTCAATCGCATTGCCCGTGCCGTTGATGGCAGCTCCCTCAACCAACCGCAGCTCTTCAATATTGGCATTCAACAGGTAGTTCGTATTCGTGATCACCGTATCGTACCCTTCCCCTGCGGCTTCATAAATGGTATCATTGACGCTGTTGACGATATACGTATCATCACCCGTGCCACCAACCATGACGTCGGACGCTTCACCCCCATCCAGGTAGTCACTGCCAACGCCACCGATGAGCGTATCGTGACCTGCACCCCCGTAGAGATAATCATCGTCCGTTTCGCCAGCACCGAGGGTCTGCTGGGTTTCGTTGCTTGCAGTAAAGCCCATCAGCACATCATCGCCCTCACCGCCATACAGGATGTCATCCCCGACTTGCCCAAAGAGATTATCGTTGCCTCCGTCACCGTACAGGATATCACTACCGACACCTCCCTGGAGTTCATCGCGGCCATCGCCGCCATAGAGCCGATCATCTCCAAGGCCACCAATCAGGATGTCGTTTCCCGCCCCGCCAGAGATCATATCATCATCCGTTTCGCTTGCACTGAGCGTCTGCTTTGCTTCATTCGTGCCGGTAAATCCCATCAAGAGATCGTTACCGTCACCGCCCCAAAGACTGTCGTTGCCGACCTGCCCGAACAGTTTATCGTCGCCTGATCCGCCGACAAGCTTGTCGTTGCCTTCGTTACCCTGCAACTCATCGGCGCCATCGCCGCCAAAGAGGGTATCGTTTCCCTGGTCTCCAAGCAGGAGATCGTTACCGGTGCCGCCATCAAGGAAATCATTGCCAAACCCGCCATAGATGTTGTCGTTACCGCCTTCCCCATACATGATGTCGTCGTCCGTTTCGCCAGCACTGAGCGTCTGTTTGGCTTCGTTAGAAGCTGTAAAACCGACAAGAATATCGTTACCGTCACCGCCCCAGAGGCTGTCGTTGCCGAGCTGCCCGAACAGTTTGTCGTTGCCTGATCCGCCGACAAGCTGGTCGTTGCCTTCGTTACCCTGCAACTCATCGACGCCATCCCCACCAAAAAGAGTATCGCTTCCTTGCCCACCCTTCAGCAGGTCGTTTTCTGTGCCACCATCCAGATAATCGTTGCCCAAACCGCCATAGAGGCTGTCGGTACCGGCACCTCCGTAGAGATAGTCGTCATCCGTTTCGCCAGCACTGAGCGTCTGCTTTGCTTCATTCGTGCCGGTAAATCCCATCAAGAGATCGTTACCGTCACCGCCCCAAAGGCTGTCGTTGCCAACCTGCCCGAACAGTTTATCATCGCCTGATCCGCCGACAAGCTTGTCGTTGCCTTCGTTACCCTGCAACTCATCTGCTCCATCAACGCCAAAAAGGGTATCGTTACCCTGACCTCCGACGAGAACATCGTTGTCGGCGCCTCCATCCAGATAATCATTGCCCAGTCCGCCATAGAGGCTGTCGGCACCGATACCCCCATAGAGATAGTCATCGTCCGTTTCGCCACTACTTAGCGTCTGCTTGGCATCGTTCGTCGGCGTAAAACCCACCAGGATGTCGTTGCCGTCTCCGCCATTAAGGATATCATTGCCGACCTGCCCGAACAGTTTATCGTCGCCTGATCCGCCATCCAGATAATCGGTGCCTTCATTACCCTGCAGTTCATCATTTCCTTCCTCGCCATAAAGCTTGTCGTTGCCGGCATAGCCGAAGAGGGTATCGTTACCCGTGCCACCCCAGATGTTATCATGACCGGTGGAGCCCCCGACCTTGTCATCGCCGCCGCCACCCAGGAAGTTCGTCAGCGGAGTCGGAAACCACGACGCATAGGGGCTGTAATATCCAGCGCCAAAGCTGTCGTTGCCATCCGTGCCGATCAGGGTATTGCGGGTACTGTTGTTGATCTTGATCTT
>CAIQGA010000223.1 GCA_903871235.1 uncultured Chlorobiaceae bacterium | reverse complement strand
GCAGCAAGGAGGGTAATGACAAGCTTTCTCACAACACGGGTGTGAACCCTGGTAAGCAATCTGGCGCCAATTTTTGTACCGAGCATCATACCTGCGACCGATGGCACTGCGATAAGGGGGAGAACCGCACCCTTGTGCAGATAGACCCAGGCAGCCGCAGTATCATTGATAGAGAGCACAAAAATGCTTGTGGCGACTGAAACTCTCAGCGGAGCACCAAGCACAAGGTTGAAGACCGGCACATTTGCCCATCCGGCACCAAGCCCGAACATTCCTGCCATGAATCCTATAACGATAAAAAGCAGAAGGCCGATGGGTGTGCGGTGAATCTGCCAACTGACATCTTTTTTAAGCTGTTCATCGTAATAGATACCATAAATGTGTAATATTTTTGAAAGGGTATCTGGCTCTTTTATTTCAGGATAAGCCGAATTTTTTGAAAGCAGCATGATCACCGAAATACCAAGAATGGTCGCCCCAAGAGATAACTGCACCACATTTTCCGGCATGGCAAGGCCTACCATGGCACCGGCTATTGAGCTGACGGAGGCTATCAGCGCCATTGAAAGAGCGAGCTTGAGATTGGCCAGCCCCTTTTTTAACAAGGGCGAACCGGCTGAAAGCGCTCCGGAAAGCGCCACAAGCAGTCCGGCACCCCGAACAAAGTCAATATGAAAGGGGAAAAAGCTGCTTACAATTGGCACAAACAGTACTCCACCTCCAACCCCGGCAATAACGGCGATAATGCCCAGAAAAAACGAAAAAACGAAGAGCGCGATTTCCCAAACCCACCACTCCGTCTGTACGGGAGGCTGTGATTGTACTGCAAAGGCCACTGCCGGAGAAAAAAGCAGCAGGCCTGTGAGCACACTCAAAAGAAAAATGGAGCCAATCGATCTACAACACCTTTGATTCATCACACACACTCTCTCTCTCTCATGGTTTAGTAATATAGAAGGTCTTTTCATCGGGCCTGAAGGGACGCCCCATCCAGAGAGGACGACGAAGTCCATCTGGTCCCGGTGCGGGCCTTGTCATGGCAAGCCACTCCTTGTAAATCTGGTGTGAACGCTCCGTATCGACAAAAACGTCACCATACGAATCACCCTCATGCGCTTTTTCGATGCGCACCTTCTGATGCCAGCAGTGCATGCCGCTTATCGGGTCGGGATGAACCGGGAAGGTGATGTTCTGGTGGACACCGCCATCAGACCAGAATATTCTTGATGAATCGGCGTCGGTGCTCTCATAAGGCTCAATACCCTCTGCAACACGCATTTTCCATTTTCCGCCACCCTCACGCTTGATCTCTACGCGGTTGGTTGACCAGCGGTTAGCCGCCGGATCCTGCTCGCGGCGCCAGCGACCAATATGGTGTGAGCAGGCAACCACGCCGGGACGAATCCCCTCGGTAACCCATGCCCGGTTGATGAAAAATCCAATATCAGTATTGACACGAATGAGATCGCCATCTTCAAAACCGAGACTCTTTGCGTCTGAAGCATTAATCCAGACCGGATTACGATGTGCAATCTCAGCCAGCCATTTGGCATTGCCGGAACGGGAGTGAATCAACACCGGAAGACGGAAGGTCGGGACAAGCGCAAACTCCCCCTTGCTCTTGTTCATGATCTCCTGATGCACATGGCTTTTGATGTAGACCGGGATGCGGTACTCAGGCCACTTCCAGTCAACCATCGTCTGTGAGTAAAGCTCCTGCTTGCGTGATGGCGTCGGAAATCCGGTGCAATTTGTACCCTTGACCTGGACTCCGATTGACTTGCCATTTTTCGTTATAAGGCCAGTTTCCGGCTGCACGGTTGAGCCCTGAAAATCAGCCGGTGACAAAGCCCTCTCATTGACCTTGTAGACGTTGGTTTCAACCTCAAAGGCTCCATACTTCTGCATATATCCCAGAGCCGTCAACCCCTCTTTGGCCGCCTTTTCCGGCAATCCTGGCACACGCTCAAAGATATAGCGGTAATACTCCTCAATGGTGATCTTCTCACCCGGACG
>CAIQGA010000222.1 GCA_903871235.1 uncultured Chlorobiaceae bacterium | reverse complement strand
GATCAATGGCTCCAAAACCTGCAACACTCTCTGCCAGAAACAGGACCCTGATTGTCGTCGAATCCCCCTCAAAGGCAAAAACTATCAATAAATACCTCGGAGACAAGTATACTGTTTTCGCATCGGTAGGTCATATCAGGGATCTGCCAAAAAAAGAGATTGGTCTTGATTTTGACCATCATTATGAGCCGAGGTATGAAATTATTCCAGGAAAAGAAAAAGTTGTTCATCAGTTAAAAAAACTTGCGGCTGAAGCCAATGAAATTCTCATAGCGACTGACCCTGACCGCGAAGGCGAGGCCATCGCGTGGCATATCTCCCAGGAAATCGGCGTAACCAGCAAACCGGTATCGCGGGTGCTTTTTAACGAAATCACCAAAAATGCGATCATTGCGGCTATCCAGGCTCCACGGCAGATTGACGACCGCCTGGTGCGCTCGCAGCAAACCCGTCAGGGGCTTGATAAAATAGTGGGCTACAAAATTAGCCCCTTTTTGTGGAATGTGGTGCTGCGCGGTCTTTCTGCCGGCCGGGTACAATCTGTCGCGCTGCGGCTGATCTGCGAGCGTGAAGCGGAGATCACCCGCTTCCAGATTGAGGAGTACTGGTCGATTGCTGCTGATTTTACCACACCGGGCCATGAGTCTTTCCGGGCGCGACTTGTGCGTCTGGAGGGTGACAAGCCGCTGATCTCCAATCAGCAGCAGGCCGAGGCCATTGCGGCACTCATCAAAAAAGGCAATTTTGCGGTACGCGAAATCGCTCCACGTGTACAGCAACGCAAAGCTCCTCTGCCCTTTACCACCTCACTCCTCCAGCAGGCGGCATCGAATCAGCTCGGCTTCGGATCGCAGAAAACGATGCGCGTTGCACAGCAACTCTATGAGGGTATTGACCTTGGTGCAGAGGGCACGACAGGTCTCATCACCTATATGAGAACCGATTCAACACGCATTGGTGCGGAAGCAGTTGCCGAGGTAAGAGGCTATATCAATCAGCAGTTCGGCAAAGAGTATATTGGTTTCGGCGGAGCGGCAAAACCGGGCAAAAATGCACAGGATGCGCATGAAGCCATCCGACCGACCTCCATTTTTAAAAAACCGGAGCAACTCAAGCCCTACCTTTCGATTGATCAGTTTAAATTGTACGAGCTGATCTGGAAGCGTTTTCTTGCCGCCATGATGGCTCCCGCAAAAATTGAACAGACGCGGGTTGATGTTGAAGATCGTGCAGAAAAGTTTCTCTTCAGGGCAACGGGCAGCAGGGTTCTTTTTGCTGGCTTTATGCGAGTCTTTGATGACCAGAAAGAGCTTGATTACGAAGCGCAGACCTCTACGAAGGAGGATGTGGAAAAGGAGTTGACAGTGAAACTGCCTGAACACTTGTCGGTCAGTGACCCCCTTGCCCTTACTGACCTCGACCAGAAACAGAGCTTTACCCGCCCTCCTGCACGATACAGTGAGGCGACGCTGGTAAAAGATCTTGACCATTTTGGTATTGGACGGCCATCCACTTATGCCTCCATTTTTTCGACACTGCAGGATCGGCGCTATGTGGAACTGGAGAAGAAAAAAATTCTGCCGACTGAACTTGGCAAGGACGTCTCACTGATTCTTGTTGCCAATTTTCCTGATCTTTTCAATGTTGACTTCACCGCCTTCATGGAGAATGAGCTCGACAAAGTGGCAAGCGGAGAAGACGAATATGAAAAAGTGCTCGACAACTTCTACAAACCGCTTGAGGCCGTACTGGGATTGCGCAAATCCACTCCGATTGTCCCCCAGAACAGCGAGTCTGTGCACTGTGAAAAGTGCGGTGAGGGGCTGATGGTGGTCAAATGGACGGCAAATGGAAAATTTTTTGGCTGTTCATGCTACCCCAAATGCAAAAATATCAAGGCGATAAGCAGCAACAAGGCAAAACCGGTTGATACGGCAATCCTCTGCCCCTCCTGCAAGGAAGGTCACATGCTTTTACGCAGCGGAAGATTTGGTGCTTTTCTTGCCTGTTCCAACTATCCCAAATGCAATACGCTGCTCAATTTGAGCAAACAGCGCCATATCGAACCATTGAAGACGCCGCCGGTAGTGACGACCATTCTCTGCCCAAAGTGCAGCTCGCCGCTCTATCTCAGAAGCGGAAAACGGGGGTTGTGGCTTGGCTGCTCAAAATTCCCCAAATGCAAGGGACGCCTGGCCTGGAGCTCCCTTGACGAAAGCACCCAGAGTCACTGGGAAGCAATCATGACTGACCACCAGAACGCTCACCCTGCGGTCATGCTGACGATGGTTGATGGTCATGCGGTACCGATGACCGTTCCCGTTGATGATATCATCATAAAAGCGGAAGAGGCGGGGCTGCTTGCCTCTCCCGTTGAAGAAATGACTGAAGTCACCCCATAAGAAGGGCTATGTGGTAGACAACAAAAGAGAGCAGCCAGGCCACAGAGAGGGAGTAGGCCGAATAGAGCAGCACCGGTCGCCAGCGGCCAACCTCTTTTTTCATAACGCCAAGCGCTGCGACGCAAGGGATATAGAGCAGGACAAAGACCATAAGGCTCAATGCCGTTGCCCTGCTGAATGAGGGATCGTGTCGGAGAATTGTTTTCAGCTCCACCGGGGCGCCATCGCTTCGGCCAATGGAGGAGATGGTCGCGAGGGTGGAAACAACGACCTCTTTAGCCGCCAGACCGGTTACAAGGGCAATGCCAATCCTCCAGTCAAAGCCAAGTGGCTTGATAAGGGGTTCAAGCACTTTGCCAGCCCTTCCTGCCAGAGAGTACTCAAGCTGTTCCGATTTTATGCGCAAGTCAAGCTCTCTTTGTCCAGCCTTTTTTTCGCCATCACCCATGCTGCTTGAGGCAATACGTGCGGCTTCTGTCGTAAGTTTGGCCTGAAGTGCACCGTTCCGGGGATAGTTGCTTACCGCCCAGATAATGATGACTGCGCCAAGAATAAGTGTCCCTGCTTTTTTCAAATAGAGCAAGGCTTTCACCTTTGCCTGAAAAAGCACAGAGGAAAGTGTTGGCCAGCGATAGGGCGGCAACTCCATGACAAAAGGCTCTGAATCGCTTTTCAGAACGGTTGACTTCAAAAGCCAGGCGGTCCAGAGACCAACCACAATTCCGAGCAGGTAGATGCCGAACATGACGTTGGCCGCCACATCGGGCGAAAAAAAAGCGGCGGTCAGCAGCACATAGACCGGTAGCTTGGCTCCGCAACTCATAAAGGGAATAATCATGATGGTGACGAGCCTGTCGGTTGGACTTTTGAGTGTCCGTGTCGCCATGATGGCCGGAATGGAACAGCCAAAGCCGGTTATCATGGGGATGAAGGATTTTCCGTGGAGACCGAAGCGGTGCATCAGCCGGTCAATCACAAACGCAGCTCGGGCCATATAGCCGGAAGCCTCAAGAAAGGAGAGCCCTACAAAGAGCAGGATAATATTGGGCAAAAAAAGCAGGACACCGCCAACACCGGCAATAATGCCGTCAATGACAATAGAGCGAAGCATCTCATTCGGCAGAAGAGGGGCGATGAGGGAGGCGATGAAACCAAAAAAAAGTTCAAGGGCACCCATAATCGGCGACGCAAGGGTAAAAGTCAACTGAAAGATGGCCCAGACTACCAGTAAAAAAATCGGCAGGCCAAGCACCCGATTGAGCACCACCATGTCGATGTAGTCAGTTGGTGTCGCCTTGACTCCTTCCGGAAAGCGAACACACTCCTGCATGGCTCCCCGAATAAAGGCGTGACGGTCTTCGGTTATGAGGATTTCAGGCTCCGAATCATGGAGGCGTTCAGCCTCGCGGAGGGCGTTCTGAAGAGCAAGTTCAACTTTTACCCAGACGGGATAGTGCTGAACCTGGTTATACACTTCCCGGTCGTTCTCAAGCAGTTTGATAGCAAGCCATCGAGCATTAAAGGCGCCAAGCTCTTTCTGATGGAGAAGATATGTGGTAATTTTTTCGACCGAAGCTTCAAGTTCAGTGCGAAAAAAAAGCTTGTTTTTTTTGATTTCGATATCTTTTTGGGAGAGTCGAAGAATATGATCAAGCAGTGAATCCAGTCCAATACCCTTTTTGGCCGAGGTCGGAACAATATGGCAACCGAGAAGCTTCTGCAACTGCTTGATCTCGATAACAATGCCCTTCTCTTCAACCTCGTCAATCATATTGAGGGCAACAAGAAAATCAACTTCAAGCTCCATGAGCTGCGTTGTCAAAAGAAGGTTCCGCTCAAGATTTGTCCCTTCCACAACATTTACAACAACATCAGGAGGCTCCTTGATGAGATACTCCCTTGTTACAATCTCCTCCGGGGAGTAAGGAGTAAGGGAGTATATTCCAGGCAAATCAACCACCGTAATATGATACCCCTTGTACTCAAGATAGCCCTCATGCTTTTCAACGGTGACCCCCGAAAAATTGCCAACTTTCTGGTGTGCGCCAGTCAAAGCATTGAAAAGAGATGACTTACCGCAGTTTGGATTTCCTGCAAGCGCCACACTGATCTCTTTATACTCACTCATGCCTTGCTTCCGAAAAAGGAAACCGCATCTTCCAGCTCACTAACTTTACTGACCAGAACTCCCTCGGCCTCGGCTTTTCTCATAGCAAGATAAAGCCCCTTGAAAAAAATTTCAATCGGATCACCCAGCGGAGCAACCCTGAGCACCTTGAACGTTGTCCCCTTTATCAACCCCATATCCATAATCCTGCGCCTTATGACACTCTCCGCTTTCAAAGCCGTCACTTCAGCCTTGTCTCCCACTTTCAATTCCGATAACCGCATGGCACAATCTCCGTCAAAACAATAAAAAAAATCAGGACTAATAATATCCTATTTAACGACTACCAGCAAGAAAAAATTGCATCTTTGGAAAAAAGGAATTATCCGTGCAGCGCCGCTGCCCCGGGAAAGGGAGGCCAACCCATCCGCTCTCCGCCAATCAGGTGAGCATGGATATGAAGAACGCTTTGCAGGGAATCCTTGCCAGTATTAAAAACAAGCCTGTAACCAGACTCTCTGATGCCCTCGATGTCTGCCACAACGGAGGCGGCCAAAAGAATGTGACCGGCAATTGCTTCATCTTCCGGGCAAAGATCGTTGAGCGAGGCGATATGCTTGACGGGAATGATCAGCAGGTGCTGGGGTGCCACGGGCGTGATGTCGCGAAAGGCAAGAACATGATCATTACGATAGACGATCCTGGCTGGAATTTCACCGCGCACGATGCGACAAAACAAACAATCAGCTTCCTGTTGCAGCATAGGGGTTTCCTCTTTTGACTCTTTATGGTGGTTCTCAAGGCTCTTGCACGACTGAAAGCGACGCAGTGCCGTTGCCCGTCATGAGTACAACTTTAAGCTTCTCTTTTTCAGCAGAAACAACTCCGCCCTCGCCGTCACCAGAAGTAACAACCGTTGAGACCTTCTGAAAACCTTTGCTTTTAAGCTGGCTCTCAGCATCCTTGACAATATTTCCCGGAACCCTCTCGAATACGACGTTCCAGCTCTTCCCGTCAGGAGTCTCTGAACGGGTAACGACCCCTATCTTGCCCCAGGAAAACCTCGGAACATCAACAGGCATATCGGCTGGCCAGACCCCGCTGTTGCCCTGAAATTCAATCTTCTGCCCTTGGGACTGGATAGTTATGTTGTTGCCATTGGAATTGATATCGACCTTATTGCCTGTTGACTGCTCAATCGCTTTTTCCACAAGCACCTCCTCAATCTTTTTCTGGCAGGAAGAGAGTGTTGCACTGAGAGCAAGAAGTGCCAGAAAAATTCCGGCAGAACGAATTTTTGATGGTACCGGCATAACAAAATTGTCTACGGTTATGAATCATATTCCTGTTAAACAGCACACTGGCAATGTACGCAAATGCCGGGAAAGAGAAAATAATTGTATTCCCTGCAACAG
Organism: uncultured Chlorobiaceae bacterium; assembly: GCA_903871235.1. GTDB lineage: Bacteria > Bacteroidota > Chlorobiia > Chlorobiales > Chlorobiaceae > Chlorobium. The sequence continues at coordinate 4,677 of CAIQGA010000222.1, read as the reverse complement.
GCTGACCACTGAACCCGGCCTGCGGTAAAAAGCTGTCACGCAACCATTGAAGCATCTGAAGAGTTTCCGGTTGACGGGCAGGAAACTACAGATACTTTTGACGCAAGAACTTTATCAATCCTCTGGCCATCAAGATCAACAATTTCAAGAGTCCACTCTTCCCAGTTCACGATGTCGCCAGTCCTCGGCATACGCCCAAGCAACCACATCATCAGGCCGCTCAGGGTATGATAAAGCCCTTTGTCCTCGTCGGGCACACCTTTCAGCTCAAGCGTGTCTTTCAGTTCAGGCACAGGAATAAGGCCGTCAAGCAGCCAGGAGCCGTCATGACGTTCAACAGCCCATGAATCCTCAAGATTGCGTGGAACAAACTCGCCTGTGACAGCCTCAAGCATATCCTGAAGGGTAACCAGCCCCTGAATTTCACCATACTCGTCAACAACAAAAACCATCTGGGTGCCTGATGTCCTGAAATGGTCGAGCAGCTCCATACCTGTAAGCGTTTCGGGAACATAGACGCAGGGTTGCAGTTGTGAAGTAAATTCCGTAAGCCCCCCTTTCAGTGTTTTCGACAGAAGCTGTTTGGCATTGACAACGCCAAGCAGCGATTGAAGGCCGCCATTGCAGACGGGAAAACGGGAGTGCTCCGACTCGATTACCCTGTTAATATTCTCATCAAGCGGCCGGGAAACATCAAGAGAAACAATATCTGCCCTCGGCACCATCAGCGAACCGAGTTGGCGGTCGTCGAGACGGAAAACATTTCGTACCATTTCATGTTCATGCTGTTCAATCACGCCAGCTTCAGAGCCCTCCTCAAGCATGGCATGAATCTCTTCCTCCGTAACACTTGGCATAATGTGAGGGTGGCTTCCCGTCAGACGGAGAATGGCATCGGTCGAGGCAGTAAGCAGCCTGCCAAATGGACGGGTTAAGGTCGCAAGCATAAGCATAGGGCGTGCAACCAGGCAAGCGATTCCTTCTGGATTGAACATGCCAAGCCGCTTGGGCACAAGCTCACCAATAACGATGGTGATGTAGGTAATCGAAAGCACAACGGCCGCAGTAGAAATAATATGACTTATTTCCGACGCCATACCGAGCGATTGAAGCTGGAGAGCCAATGGGCCAGCGAGAGCACCTTCACCCACAATACCGTTAAGAATCCCGATAGAGGTAATGCCAATCTGGATGGTGGAAAGAAAACTGGAAGGTTCCCTGCCAAGTTTCAGGGCAATCGCCGCAGCTTTTTCCCCATCCTCAGCAAGCTTTGAAAGACGGGAGCGCTTTGCCGTTACCAATGCAATTTCCGACATGGCAAAGAGCCCGTTAACAAGAATCAAAACAAAAAGAAAGAGAATTTCCATAGATTTAAAGGTTGAACTGTTCAGGAGCAGAGAGAAAAAATAACTGCTACCGCAACCTTCCAGACAGCAGTGCCCCGAGCGGTTCTGTTTCTTGCACAATTTTCATGATAACCATACCATCCAACTACACTTTTATTGAACGAATTCCAAACAATCAGTTCCAACAGGCCGCAACCCATCCCCCCTTTCCGACCGGTTGAGGCAGAGAGAGTGAAACCACCCCGACCGGGGCATTGCAAAATTCTTTACTTCTGGGCAATAAAAAGTGTTTTCACTTTTGCAATGAGTTGATTTTCTGTCAACCGCTCGCAGGCTTCAACTCCAGTTACTTTTATGTGCAGCCCATTAAACTTTTCAATCGCTTTGGCAAATTCAAGCTTTGCCTCCCCGGGGCCAAATATAGCAATCTTTGATGAGTCACCGAGCAAATCAATTACCGTCATGTAAAAGGCACGATACTGGTGTTTTCGCCGTTCCTCTGCTGTGTGTTCATTGAATACTGCCTGCGCCACAACAGTTCCCCCTGCTTTCCAGCCGCCAGCAGGCTTGAGATGACTTTCAGCACCGGACTCCACATGTTGAACAAACGTTTGGTCACCTTCAATTGAAACAAGAACAGCTTCCTTGTGGTCAATCCATATCCCTGTGTTTTTTTTCATGACTACCAAGCTCCTTGTGTGGTAATGTTTCTGAATGGCAAAAGAGATTTTTGATGGTTCAGCAGCCCCGCCTTTCCTGAAGCGCAACTATCAGCAAAAGTTTACAGATACCCTGAAAGTGCAGTATAAACAAAAAAATACATACCGTTACAGTACATTTACTTTTAACGCCGTAAAAGCCCGTCAACATGTCAAAAAAAATGTCTTGCACAAAGATCGCCGGGGCTTTGAACCCCGGATCCTGTGCAAGACATGAGAACCCGACAAACCAGCAAAAAGCCCCACACTCTCTTTCAGAGAGATTCCTTTATCATCCGTTCCTTCTCAGTCAAAAGCTTCGCTGCGAGAAACTCCCGGTTCATGCGGGCAATATTGACCACCGAAATTCCTTTTGGACACTCAGCCTCGCACGCGTAAGTATTACTGCAACTGCCAAAACCAAGCTCGTCCATAGTGGCAACCATCCTCTGCACCCGTTTGGCCGCCTCAACCAGCCCCTGGGGAAGCAGTGCAAGATGCGATACCTTTGCACCGACAAAAAGCATGGCGGCAGCATTGGAACAGGCGGCCACGCAGGCTCCGCACCCGATACAGGTTGCTGCATCAAAGGCAGCATCCGACTTCTCCTTTGGCACCGGAATAGTATTGGCATCAGGGACTCCGCCAGTATCTACCGATACGTAACCGCCCGCCTGTATGATTTTATCAAATGCACTGCGATCTACAATAAGATCGCGGATGACGGGAAAGGCTTTTGCCCTCCATGGCTCAATATGGATGATATCGCCTTCCGTAAATGAGCGCATGTGCAGTTGGCAGGTGGTCACTCCCTTGACCGGCCCATGAGGACGTCCATTGATATAAAGACTGCATGTACCGCAAATACCCTCCCGACAGTCATGATCAAAGGCAACGGGATCGCCGCCGGTCATGATAAGCCGTTGATTGAGGGAATCGAGCATTTCAAAAAAGGAGCTGTCAGGAGAGATTCCGGAAATATCGTAGGAAACCATCTCTCCTTTGGCCGTGACGTTGTTCTGTCGCCAGATTTTCAGCGTAAAGTTCATAATCACCTGTTATTTGTAGCTCCGCTGGGAGAGCTTGATCTCTTTGAATTGAAGTTCCTCGCGGTGCAGCTCAGCGGCAGCATCACGCCCCTTGTATTCCCATGCGCCAACAAAAGCAAACCTCTCGTCATTGCGCAACGCTTCGCCCTCACTGGTCTGATACTCCTCCCGGAAATGGCCTCCACACGACTCCTTGCGCTGCTGGGCATCCCGAACCATAAGTTGGCCTAGCTCGATAAAATCGGCAACCCGGCATGCTTTTTCAAGTTCCGGATTGTATTCATCCAGACCTCCGGGCATCCGAACTCCTTTGGCAAACTCTTGACGAAGTTCCGTCAGTTGGTAGAGAGCTTCGGTAAGGCCTGCATCGTTTCGCGCCATGCCGCAATACTCCCACATGATCTTACCAAGACGACGGTGAAAGTGATCGACCGACTCCTTGCCTGAGCTGTTTTTGATCTGCTTCAAGCGATCAGTGACGGCATTTGCTGCAAGGGAAAATTCGGAAGAGCCAGTGTCGAACCGTGGCGTATGAATTTCGCCCGCAAGATAGTTGCCAATGGTATAGGGAAGGATGAAATAGCCGTCAGCAAGGCCCTGCATGAGCGCTGAAGCGCCGAGGCGGTTTGCTCCATGATCGGAAAAGTTGCACTCTCCGATAGCATAAAGACCGGGTATAGTGGTCATCAAATCATAATCAACCCAGATGCCTCCCATGGTATAATGCACCGCCGGATAAATCATCATCGGCATTTCATAGGGGCTCTCTGCGACAATCTGCTCGTACATCTGAAAGAGGTTGCCATAGAGGGAGTCGATGGCGTCATGCCCCTTGCGTTTAATTGCATCAGCAAAATCAAGGAAAACAGCCATTCCGGTAGTGCCGACGCCGAAACCAGCATCACAGCGCTCTTTGGCTGCCCTTGAAGCCACATCCCTCGGAACAAGATTACCGAAAGCCGGGTAACGACGCTCCAGATAGTAATCCCGATCCGCCTCAGCAATATCGGACGGCTTGATCTCTTTGTTCCTCAGTTTTTCAACATCTTTTATCTTGGTCGGAACCCAAATCCTTCCATCATTCCGCAAGCTCTCGCTCATCAGGGTGAGCTTTGACTGCGCATCACCATGGACAGGAATACAAGTCGGATGAATCTGGGTAAACGCCGGATTTGCAAACATTGCCCCTTTCTTGTAGGCACTCCATGCCGGTGTCACGTTGGAGCCCATGGCGTTGGTGGAGAGAAAAAATACATTTCCGTATCCACCGCTGGCCAGCACAACAGCATGAGCTGCATGACGCTCTATCGCACCAGTCACCAGGTTTCGGGTAATGATACCCCGTGCATGACCGTCAACAAGCACCGTGTCAAGCACGTCACGACGGTTATAGAGCGTGACATTGCCTGCTGCAATCTGGCGACTCAGCGCTCCGTAGGCGCCAATTAAAAGCTGCTGCCCGGTCTGCCCCCTCGCATAGAAGGTTCTCGATACCTGTGCACCACCGAAGGAACGGTTGGTCAGCAGACCACCGTACTCCCGGGCAAACGGCACACCCTGCGCCACACAAAGATCGATAATCTG
>CAIQGA010000221.1 GCA_903871235.1 uncultured Chlorobiaceae bacterium | reverse complement strand
GAGTCTTCCCAACGGGAAATCCATCGCAATACGGGTATTCACCGCGTTACCCTCAAAAACTATCTGCATCGGTTCAAGAGCAGCGGGAAAGCGTTTTCAGAGCTGTATGCGCTGTCTGATCACGATCTTTCGGTACTGGTTCATCCGCCCCGTTCCACAAAAAACTCCGATGAACGTTAATAATTAGACCATATCCCGTAAACAATTATAGCCAAAAACAGTAAAATTATAAACGGCAAGATTATAGGAATATTTTTGTCATTACAAGAACCAGATTCTTTATGTTCAGACATATACTGTTCAATATTTTTTTTCAAACCTTGCCGCATATCATTTTTCAAATTTATATTCTGTTTCTCGCTCTGAATTATATTCATATAATTGCGCCGTTTTGCGTTATCAATATTACTTTTAAACTCAAGCTCACTTTCGTTATATAACTTTTTAACTTGATTTAATTTATTGCCTGAATCTAATTGATAAATATAGTCTTCAATAGATCCTGAAAAATTAGAAAAATACTCCAGAATACGTTTTTTGCTTTTTATTGACTCACTTATAATTATTTCATTTTCTTTATGCAATTTTTCATTATGTTCAATTTCAATTGTTTTGTCAGATATAACTTTACGCACCTCATCTTCCCACTTTTTTATTTTACCTTTAAGAAATAAAATATAATCTTGAGCTTTACGCTGCCGGTCATTTTTGATATTTACAATTTCTTTTTCAAAGCCCTCTTCATCAATTACAGAATAAATATCTTGCTTTTTACAAAAAGCAATTACATCCTTATTGTTAGTAAAATAGATGACGTCATATTTATGCAACAACTCTAATGATTCTTTAAAATTTTTATTTAATGTGTTTTGATCAATATTGGAATAGACAACTAAACTTTCATTAGACAGAGAATAACTGTCAGCATTGTCAATGCTTTTAAAATTAACGTCCATTGCGCCAAAACCTAATATTATATTATTAGGTATAATAAAATCATCGGAATGGCTTACAGTTAATATATCATTGCTTGTATTTTTTTCAATGAGCGACTTATGAAAAGCTAATAATTTAGTAACCGTAATTTTTTCTTCTGCAATTTCATTTGAATATGTAATACTAGAACCAATAAATGTCCCTTCTCTTGTAGAATACTGTTCTTTTGCGTAAGTGTAAATAGAGTATGAAATTGCAATTACTTCGTTTACCAACTCTTTTCTGATTGCATATATCGCTGAATCAGGGAATACTTTTATTGCATTCGTTAAATCAAATATATTGATATTTTCTGCAAACGATTTTTCATCATAGATAAATGCGGACTGCCTAAAGTCATTAGGATGTCCAAAAGTTGCAAACGCAAATACGTAAAGATTTCTCATCGGCGTAAACTAAATTTTATACGTTCCCAAAAAGTACCCGGATAGTTAAGCGGCACCTTTACGATACTTTGATATAACCAATATGAAAGTTTTTTAGCTGATGTTAAGTCAACGGGATTTATTATATCTATCTTTTCTTTTTTATTTGTCTTTTCATTTATTACAACATGCTCTTCAACCGTGCCAATAGAAAAATATGTTACCGGAAATTGAAAAGTATCAAAACGCTTATTTGTTAATGGCAATTTTGTTTTAACAAAACTATCTACATCATTGTCATCGGGAGCGTTGTTATCGCCTGATTTATCCCATTGAGAAATAACAAGCAATACATTATACAATTTTAGATTTGGTTTTGATTGTAATAATCTAAAAAAACTATCAATTAATATATCATCATTTGCAGCAGTATCGAATCTTGCCACAATAATAATATATAGCGGTATACTTGCGTTTAAATAGGCGTCAATACTGCCATGATATTTTCCTCCTTTTCTAACTTCTTGATGATTGCCTCCTGCCGTCTCTAAAAAGGTTAAGTTTATTGGACCAACTTTTATTGATTTATTATTTGGTGTAAAAACAAGGTCTAATCTAGTTACCTTATCCTTTGTCGTCCTAGCTGGAAATCTCCCACGTTTCAAATAAGAGTATAAGTCTTCAAATAATGCTAATGCTTCTTTTGTATTTTCAGTCCCATCTTTTACCCCGAATGATCCTTCTTGTGTAGCTAAATAGTAAAGTATTGCAGATAAAATCACTGTTTTCCCAGCATCTGAAACCCCAAAAAAAAACACAAAGTTACTATCTTGATGTCTTATATCATCAATAGTTCCTGGAATTAGTGGAACAAAGTTTTTCTCATCAATGGTTGGTTGAGTTTCATCAGCCTGATCTTTATCAGATGATAATGGTCTCGCTGGTTGCGTTTCATCAGCCTGATCTTTATCAAATGATAACGGTCTAACTGGTTGCATTTCATCAGCCTGATCTTTATCAAATGATAAAGGCCTTAAAACATCGGATTCTTCGTTCATTTTATTTAATTAATTACTTCTTATTAAAGATGTCTTTTTTTATTGCCCAATGGACCAGTAGTCATATTTGTATTTTCAGACGTAGGCAACACGTGAATTATTATAATAATTAAAAAGTCAAGCAATATACAAACAGCAAGAACAACAAATTGATAAAGACCAAAGTTTTTTATTGCGTGCTCAAAAGCAAAGCCCATTTTACCAACATCTTGAGTTTTCGAAATGAACGGTTCAAATTTAAATTCTTTTTCACTTAATACCGCATTAGCTCTATTTCCTATATTATTATATTCAGTCAGTGACTCAGTTATTAAAGTCTGCGCACAACTATCTTGATTTTTTTTTGGCAAAGCCAAAAAGTCCTGAATTTTTTTATTCCATTTTAGAGCCGCGTTGTGTATATCTGTATTCAAAATACTTTCATCTGGCGATAAATTCCAAATCATATTGTCAATTTGGGTACCCATTCTTTTCGCCAACCCACTGTAGTCATCTCCCATAGGTGTGAGTAGATCAACTTTGTAACCTGTTATTATTTCTATCTCACGGATTAAAGATTGAGCTTTTGTACCTATCCCTTTATTCGCGGGATCTTTGATTTGTTCAATCATTTGAGTTTTGATAATTTCAATATTCTGAGCGCTTTTTTTATCAAATTTATAGCTTAATTTAGATTGTATTTCTGTTTCTAATTTATTAAAACGATCCTTAATTTCTTTCAACTCAGTTGCATAAATATCAGTTTTCATAAATCTTGTGTACAACGCATTAAAATTAGCAACGAAACAGAATATTGCTGCAAATATGTAAATCAAAACTAGCCTCGATGTTCCTTTATTTTCTTTTTTGGCATCTCTCATTAAAACACATAAGAACAATAACAATAGTGAAAGCACCAAAGATATTACAACTGAAACACCTCCAAATAATTGTTCGTATCCCAACCATGTTTGGTAAAAACTTACGCTTATTAATAGCAATGCCAGCACTGCTAAAAATATATCTCTCAGTGTGATATTCATTTTTTTTTAATTTCCTTTTATTATTGTTTGTAATGCAAAAATAATATTTTATGTTTTTGTTAAGACACATAGCGCAATTACCGTTTTGCAGGTTCCCATGCATATCCAGTCACCCTTCCCTGTTTATCATATTCTAACCTCACACGACGCAATGCTCCAACATTAACGGCAACAAGACGATTATTGGCGTCATAGTTGTGTGCCAACTCCAGGCCATTCGCACAGGTAATCAAGCGAGGCAGCCCGGCAAGTGCTCCATCCTTGTAATTCTCAAAAGATGTCTGACCGCCATCAAACCCAGTCATGCTCTGAATCCTGCCATTGTCAAGATTAACCGTTGCGGATTCTCCTCCTCGAGTGGTGACAATCTTTTGGATATTTCCACCGTTATCGTAGTTGTAAAGAGTATTGCCCCAGGATGAATTTACAGCCTCAATACGACCGTCTCCATTACGTTTGATATTGTATCCATAGCTTCCTTTTCCATTCGGCACCTGCTGAACAAGGGCAGAGAGGCCGTTCCATTCGTCATAACTCATCTGAAGGTGCGCGCCGGTATAATCTTTCACCTCAATCGGGCGACCCTGGCGATCAACTTTTGTCTCCTGCCACTCTGAAAGCGTTGTACCTGCCCCGGCTGGATGCAGCTTAACGGATGAGAGTAAACCCTGGGCATCGTATTGGAGAGATGCCCCCTGTGCAGGAGTCTCTACGCGTGAGAGTTGCCCATCCTGACGCCATTGCTGCGTCAACACCGCGTGGCCAAGCTCAGACAGACTGGACAATTTGCCGCTGTTATTGAATTGCGCAGATATCCACGGCACTCCATTTCGCGCCAGGGTTCGGCTTTTGCCATCCGGCGATTCGATGACTTTCAGAGTCTGTTTGTCCGGCGTTGTCATGGTCATTTGAACACCGCCAGCCGCAGGATAAGACCACGTCGTGCTAGTGCCATCAGCGACGGCACTGGTTGGCCGCATGTATCGGTCGTACTGCATGACCGTCGTACTACCCCTCTCTTTGCCTCCATTCAGTGACTCTTGTGATGATGCCATCATACCATCAGGCGAGTGAGTGATGGTATGAGCGACAGTGACATTACCAGCTTTCTCGGAAACCATCTGGCCCAGAGTGTTATACTGGAACGAGCGAAGGATTTCAGGTTTGCTATCGCCATTTTTGTCAATCCATGTGACAGCAGTAACAAGTGAACCCGTATAATTATATCCAACAGTTCCTGCGATAGAAGTCACACCGGCTAACCTGCCCATAGTATCATACGTATAGGTTACTTCGACAGGTTTTGCATGTTTATTGTCGAACGAGTTCCCTGTCGCTTTTATCAGTTTACCATTTCCGTCGTATCCAAGCTTGATCTCTCCGGTAAGCTGTCCACCGATTAAACTGGCAATCCGGGAAACCCGACCTTCAGCATCTCGCTCATAAGCTGTAACCTGTCCTCCAACTTTGATTGCAATGAGATCACCAGCCTTGGTAAAGTGCCACTCCTGACCATTCTTCAATAGGAGCTTGTGTGTTTCTGTGTTTTTGAAGAAATCCGGTCTTCCTGTGGCTAATCCATAGAATGGTCCTTCAGCAACAGGCACCTGCAAGCTGCTTCCCGGCAAATCCTTTACCGGACGAATATCCTTGAAGCGGGCATAGACACTGTTGAGCGGTGTCAGCAGTTCATATCCCATGGTGTATGATACTTTGCCACCCTCACGGTTGCCTGGAATGCGAACCTCCTGTAGCCGGGGAAGATCCATCGTCCAGCCTTGGCCCAATACCCCTTTTGGAGAAAAGAAGGAATTGAAACTACGCGAAAGTTGTAACTCACTCCCACCAGCAACGGGAATAGCAAGATCAACCTCATCAAGCCGACAAGGGCCCAATGCCTGTGTTTCGGTACCGGGAATAGAGACAACCTTATACTCCCTGTTCCCATCAGATACCCGATTGACCGTGAGCGGAACTGGCGTTGCATCTGTGATTGCCCGCTCCAGGCGCTCTGCAAGCTTGACACTACGATCCACCTCATTGCGAATATCAGCGGGCGCTTTAGCCACATCACCAGCAGTTGAGTATATTTTAACCGCTTTGTTATCAGGTGATAGTTCCACTCCTCCAAAGATCTGAGAAGTATGGCGAATGTTACCCACAATCCGCTCTCGTGGCACATTAATGGCTGGCGTGACATGCTCAAACGGTACTTTGCGAACATCGTAGTCATGCATCCAGAACGGCATGGGGACACCCTGATCGCGGAGCTTCTCGGCCACTGCAGTCAAAAGCGCGATTCGGCGCAACTCCGTGAAGACCGGCACCGGTTTTGTCATGCCAGATTCCTTGGGAGGCGAGAGATACTGCTCCCCACCGATGGCGTCATAGTTGGTAGTAAACCAGGAGGTGAATGCCTGAGCACCAGGAGAGGAGTTGCCTGTCAGATCGTCCACCAGTTTGCCGTTCTGCCACCGCATCTTCTGCGTCTTGACTTTGAGAGGAACGTCAAAGAGCGTCAATTCCTTGCGTGTCCCTTCGTAGCGGCGTGATTCAGCCGGAACAATCCAGAACCGTTCCCAAATACCCATTTTCTGAGCATCTTGCGGGTTGCCACCGCCGAAGTACGTCGTTTCCAGAACATTGGCATAACCAGGCACACGACTTGCGATATCCTTTTGGGTGATATTGTCCACTCCTTGGCCATATCCTTTCATCAGGCGGTCAGCCTCATACAAAACCCAGCCAACATAGGTATCTTCTGTCGCCTTGCTATGCCGGATAACCATAGGTGATGCTTGAGGGTTTTTCGGGTTGGGATCAATCGTCACCGTTGGGCCCTCGCCATTCAGATAGACGGAGCGAAATACCGTGACCACATCATCCAGACGCAAAGGAGGTAGCTTAATGTTTCCACCCTCTTCGCCGACAAGAACAAGGTTGCCGTTGGCATCAATACGTACACCTTTCAGTTCTCCCATTCCTTCGAGCATTCTGCCTGAGCCACCGAGATAGACACCGCCGACTGGGGAAAGTGAGAAGCGCTCACCGTTACCAATTCGTGGAGACTTTCCACCAGGTTTCGGCTGTGGCCCAGGAGGCGGATCACCTGGACGACCAGGTGGGCGTGGCCATCCGGGTGGCCTTGTAATGCCTCCACCTCTACCACCTCGCTTTCCAGGTCCTGTAGTCGAAGCAACGATTCCGGATGGTAATTCTTCATCTCCATGAGCAGGTGGGCAAATAAAGTCATCAATTATCTGAAGAAAGGGTTTACCATACATACTATTCCACCGGTGCTGTTCATGAAGACGAATATCTGTAGTGGGTTGCCAACGTTCCCCTGAAATTCTAATATTTAACTTTTCCGGTATCCAGCGTACATCATTCGGTGAATATCCTAGTTTTTCAGCTGCAAATTTGAACCGACGCCAAAATTCAATCTTTAAAAACCCGATATTTGACCCATCGTTGTAACCAATTTTCCCTGCGGTGAGAGAATTTTCTGCCGTTGCAAACTCATCATAAGTAGGAATACTACTGCCAGGGTATGCCTTTCTGCCGTATCGCCAGTCAATAGCAAGTATGTTTGCTTTATTTACATCGTTGTCTGATAACTCTAATGCAAGTGTTGTAATCTCATTTAAAACCTCTGGATGCTCGATCCCTTTAGATAGAGGGGGATTCCATACACCTGACAAAAACTCATATGCAAAATTAATATCACCTAGCAGTCTGTCGGATTATTCCGCAAGATAAAAGCACAAAAATAGCTGCATAAACCTTTTATTATAAACAAGATAAGTCGTATATTGATTGCATAATAACCAGTTAACTATTTACTGAAAAGCAATGCGTTCAGACTTTCT
>CAIQGA010000220.1 GCA_903871235.1 uncultured Chlorobiaceae bacterium | reverse complement strand
GGGTTTGTACAACATGCACGGCAATGTCTTTGAGTGGTGTGGAGACTGTTACGGGGATAAATATTACGAGGAGTGCAAGGCGAAAGGTACGGTTGAAAATCCCGCTGGCCCTGAAACCGGTTCGTACCGTGTCTTGCGTGGTGGCTACTGGCGCAGCAATGCGAGGAGCTGTCGCTCGGCTCTTCGTAGCAACGGCACCCCCGGCTACCGCTACGCGTATGTTGGCTTCCGCCTGGTTTTCGTCCCGTAGTCAGTTGGCTGCTCATTTCGACTTTACTTTTGAGCAAAGAGAGAGCTGACAAAAGAGTTGAGAACAGCCGTGAGGGACGAGCGGCTGTGCACAACTCTTTTTCGTCAGTGAACGACGCAGTGCCGCCTCGTGGCGGCCGGATTTTTTTTCTGGGAGCGCCCGGGCTCCAGCTCGGCATTTTGTCACTCGGCATGGAGAGAAGAAAATTTTTTGTACTTCGCTCAAGTATACGTTAAAATAAGCAGTCAGGATGTTGCGCCGATAAATGCCGGCAAAAATTTCCCCCCGTTTTTGATGATTATGAACCGGATACAATCATGTGCAAAATAAATCCCCGCGTCGATTTCGCCTTCAAAAAGCTCTTTGGCAGCGAAGAGAACAAAGATTTACTCATCTCCCTGATTAACGCCATTGTCTCCCAAGAGGAGCAGGTTGTGGAGGTGGAGTTGAAAAATCCCTATAATCTGGCCGATTACCGGGCGGATAAAATTTCTATACTCGACATCAAGGCCAAGGCTGAAAATGGTCGCTGGTTCAATGTTGAAATGCAGATCCGCGAAGACAACAACTTCGATAAACGCGCTATTTATTACTGGGCAAAATTGGTGACGGAACAGCTCGGTGAAGGGATGATGTACAAGGAGCTGAAGAAAACCATCAGCATCAATATTCTCGATTACGACTTTGTGCCTGATTCAGAGGAGGTTCACAGTTGCTACAAAATCATCAATACCGCCACCGGCAAAGATGATAAACTGCACGATGTTTTTGAACTGCACTACATCGAGCTGAAAAAGTTTACCAAAACGTACCATGAAATCCAGAGCGCTCTTGATCGCTGGAGCAGCTTTTTGACGACCGCGCATCAGCTTGACCGGGAGCATACGCCCAAAGAGCTGGCCTCCGACAAAAATATCGTGAAAGCCATTGCCGCCATTGACAGGATGTTTAATGAAGAGGAGCGTCAAGTCTATGAGGTTCGTCTGAAAGAGTACACCGATGTAGCAAGCATCATTGAATCAGGAGCCGAAAAAAACATAGCCAAAGGTGTGGAAATAGGAATGGAAATAGGTGTGGAAAAAGGAATAGAAAAGGCATCAAAAGCCATTGTGTTGAACATGGCTGGAAAAGGTATTGCTTTTGATGCCATAGCCGAACTCACGGGTTTGAGCGTGTCGGATATTGCTGCTTTATTGCAAGGTATCAGTGAGCAATAATGCTGCGCCTCAACACGCTTCTATCACCGTTGTTCATGGTGTTCAGCAAGTTTAACGTTTTCAGGGAAGCGAATCTGTTCAGTGTGTAAACAGGGAGGTGAAGTGGATGGGCAACGTTAAGCTGGTAAATGCCGAATCGTTTGGCATGTCGGTCGTACGCAGTAGCGCACGCTGGCTGGTGATTGTCTGTCTGGCAACGCTCGCTCTTGCGGGCATCATGCCTACAACCACCCGGTACTTTACGTGAGCTGGAATTATGCCGTAGCCTATTGCCGATGGATGACGGCCAAAACAGGAAAGCGCTTCCGCTTGCCAACTGAGGCGAAATGGGAATATGCCTGCCGTGCAGGAACCACCACGCCCTTCAATACCGGAGAGAACCTGACCATCGCGCAGGCAAACTTCGACGGCGCCTATCCTTACAAGGGCAACCGGAAGGGGATATCCAGAAAGAATACCGTTCCGGTTGAGAGCTTTGCGCCCAACGGCTGGGGGTTGAAAAACATGCACGGCAACGTCTGGGAGTGGTGCAGCGACCTCTACGACGAGAGCAACTATGAAACATGTAAAGCGGCGGGCACCGTCGTCAATCCTTTGGGGCCTTCAGGCGACTCCACCGCAAACCACGTTCTTCGCGGTGGTGGCTGGAACTACATCGCGCAGTTTTGCCGGTCGGCTTCCCGCCACAACGACATTGCGGCCAATCGTTACAACTACATTGGCTTCCGGGTGGTTCTGGTGCCGTAGGCATCTTTTGTTTCGCCAATTGCAGGCTCGATGAATATTTGCTATATACCGGTACTCTATCCACATTTTCAGGAGGCAGTAATGACTACCAGCACCGTCTTTATCAACAATCGTTCTCAGGCGGTACGATTGCCCGTGAATGTCCGGTTACCGGAGAACGTTAAAAAAGTAAGCATTCGGGTAAAAGGCAATGAGCGGATACTTGCGCCCGTTGGCCAGACCTGGGACAGTTTTTTTCTTGGGCCGGAAAAGGTGACGGATGATTTTATGGAGGAGCGTGACGCAGGGGAGCAGCCAGAGCGGGAGGATTTGTAATGCTGCGCTATCTTCTTGATACCAATATCGTTATCTATACTTTGAAACGTCGTCCAATCGAGGTACTGGATGTTTTTAACAAAAATGCAGACCGAATGGCCATCTCTTCCATCACCTTGTCTGAATTGTATTATGGAGCGGAAAAGAGCCACAACGTGAGTGCAAACCTCTCAGTGATTGAAGATTTCTGCAGCAGGCTGGAGGTTTTGCCTTATGGGCCAAAAGCTTCGCAGCATTACGGCGCCATAAGGGCAACTCTTGCAAAAGCGGGTCAGCCAATCGGCGTCAATGATGTTCATATCGCCGCTCATGCCCGCAGTGAGGGGTTGATTCTGGTCACCAACAATGTCAAGGAGTTTATCAGGGTACCCGCCTTGCAGATTGAGAATTGGGTGAGCCCGTAAGAGAAGCGCTATGCCCTGATCACCGAAAAGAGTTTGATGATTTTTTATAGCTCAAAAACGCCCGGCACGAACTGACAACAGAGAACCATAATGCTGACACATCTGAAATTGCATAACGTTGGCCCATCCTCTGACATGGAGCTGGAGTTTGGCGAGCGGCTGAACCTGATTACCGGCGACAATGGACTGGGGAAAAGTTTTTTACTCGATATTGCATGGTGGTCAATGACGCGAAAATGGCCAGCTCAAATCAATCCATCGCTCTCTTCAGGGTTGATGGCCAAACCCCGGGGAAGCGGTGCGGCATCTCTTGAATTTACTTTTACTGCGAAGTCCAGAACATTCTGCTATGTGAGCACCTTTGATCGCAAGGCTCAGGGGTGGACGGGCAAGGCGGGTCGTCCGGCAAATCCCGGTCTGGTTTTGTATGCGCAGGTTGACGGGAGTTTTTCCGTGTGGGATCCCGCCCGAAATTACTGGCACCAAAGTGGAAAAATTGATGTTCAGGATCGGCCATCGGCTTATGTCTTCACTCCCCGTGAAGTCTGGGATGGTTTGCGGGATGAAGAGCGCGGCTTGATGTGTAATGGCCTCATTGCCGATTGGGCTGGATGGCAAAAGGAAAACAGTCAACCTTTCAGGAGCCTTTGCGCGGTGCTCAAAGAGCTGTCGCCATCCGCTGAAGAGCCTGTTATGCCCGCTGAGTTGACCCGCATCAGCCTTGACGACCCACGCGACATTCCAACGCTCAAAATGCCCTATGGCCAATCGGTACCGGTCGTCCATGCTTCGGCAGGAATCCGGAGGATTATTGCTTTGGCATACCTCCTCGTCTGGAGCTGGGAGGAGCATCAAAAAGCCAGCGCCTTGCTCGACCAGCCAGCTACCACCCAGATTGTTTTTCTTGTTGATGAAATTGAGGCGCACTTGCATCCCAAATGGCAACGCAGAATAGTTGGCGCCCTGCTTGGTGTTATGAAGACCCTGACCAGCAATGCCGAGGTACAACTCATTACCGCAACACATTCACCCTTGGTTATGGCTTCGGTTGAGCCCTCTTTCGACTCCGATAAAGACGCATGGTTTGACCTTGATCTTGTTGTTGACGAGCATCAAAATGCTGAGGTCGGGCTTGTCAAGCGTCCCTTTATTCGTCGGGGTGATGTGTTGAACTGGTTAACCTCTGAAGCGTTTGATTTGAGCAGTACCCGCTCTTTCGAAGCCGAAACAGTCCTGGAAGAGGCTGCAATCGCCTTGAGTGATGAAAACTTTGATGCTGAAAAAGCCAGAGCGCTGGATGCACAACTACGGGAAGTTCTTGGTGATACTGACCGATTCTGGATGCGCTGGCGTTTTGTTGCTGAAAAAAAAGGGTGGCTCTCATGATTCATGTTGATCAACAGCCTGAGCCCTCAAATTTTGAGGTGATGGTGCGCCAAAAAGGGCTCTCTTTTCTCCGAAAGAAGGGGATTGACCTTCAGGCGCCTCTTCCGCAAGGAGCGAAAATTGCAACGTATTGGCGTCAATGTCTCGATGACTTGTATCGCAGTTATCACGGAGAGTGCGCTTATCTTGGCATATTTTTTGAAAGGGTGTCAGGCACTGCCTCCGTTGACCATTTCGTGCCAAAATCAAAACGGTCGGATTTGGCTTATGAATGGAGCAATTACCGTTTGGTATGCTCAATGATGAACTGTAGGAAACGGGAATATGAGGATGTGCTTGATCCCTTTACGATTGAGAATGGATGGTTTCACCTTGAACTGGTAAGTGGCCGGATTTTTCCTGCTCCAGGTTTGCATGAGCAGCTTGGCGCGGCTGTCAGAGCCACGATTGCCCGATTGGATCTGGATCATTCGGTTAATCGTGAAATGCGGGCACGTCATTATCAGGAGTATTGCGAAGGGTGTTATACCGCATTGTTCTTGAAAGCAAGATCCCCCTTTGTCTACTCGGAAGCGGTAAGGCAGGGGTTGCTCTGAAATTTTTTTTACGAGCCGTCCCGGTGATCAATCAAAGCTCTTTTAACAAACACAACAAAAGGAATACGTTACTTGTCGCAACTTGAACACATCGAAGCTATAGAAAAGCGTCTCTGGAACGCGGCGGATACCCTGCGGGCAAACTCGAACTATGCGAGCAACGAGTACTTTTTGCCGGTCATGGGGCTGATTTTTTTGCGCCATGCCTACAGCCGCTTTCTGGCGGTGCGGGAGGGGCTCGAAGCGGCTCTGCCTACACGCGGAGGCAAAACCCGTCCGCTCTCCAAGGAGGATTTTTCGGGCAAGAGCGCCATCTACCTGAAACCGGAAGCACAGTTTGATTATCTGGCATCGCTGAAGGAGGGTGAGAGTCGGGCCCAGGCCATTATTGCCGCTATGAACTCCATTGAGGCCGACTACACCAACCTGCGCGGTGTGCTGCCCAAAGAAGAGTATTATGAACTGGATGAACCAGTGCTTGGCCACTTGCTGCGCTCGCTCAACTGGGATGAGCTGAAAACGGTCTCAGGCGATGTCTTCGGGCGCATCTACGAATATTTTCTGACCCGCTTTGCTGCCCAGAACGCCCATGATGGCGGCGAATTCTTTACGCCGATATCGCTGGTCTCGCTCATAGCTCACGTGCTGGAGCCTGACCGGGGGATTGTGCTTGACCCCGCCTCCGGTTCCGGCGGCATGTTTGTGCAGAGCGCCCGCGTGGTTGAGCATCGGCACGAAAACCCGGCGGAAAAGCTCACCTTTTACGGACTGGAGAAGAACGCCATTACCATTCGGCTGGCCAAGATGAACCTTGCCGTTCACGGCCTTGAGGGCAACATCAAAAAGGCGATCACCTACTACGAAGATCCGCACGAGCTGCTTGGCAAGGCCGATTATGTGATGGCCAATCCACCCTTCAACGTTGACGAGATTGATGCCGCGCAGATTGCCAACGATCCGCGTCTGCCCTTTGGCCTTCCCGGTGTGAACAAGAAAGAGAAGGTGAGCAACGGCAACTACGTCTGGATAAGCTATTTTTACAGCTACCTCAACGAGCGTGGCCGAGCCGGTTTTGTGATGTCCTCACAGGCATCCAGCGCCGGGCGTGATGAAGCCAAAGTGCGCCGCAAACTGATTGAGACCGGCGATGTTGAGATGATGGTTGCCATCCGCTCAAACTTTTTTTATACCCGCACGGTACCCTGCGAACTCTGGTTCCTCAATCGCGCCCGCCAGCCCGACTATCGCCAGAAGGTGCTGATGATTGATGCCCGCTCCATCTACCGCAAGGTGACGCGCAAGATTTTCGACTTCAGCCCCGAGCAGGAGCAGAACATCCATGCCATTGTCTGGCTCTATCGCGGCGAGCAGGAGCGCTACCTCAACCTTGTGGCTGGCTATTGCCGCAGGATGGTTGACGAAGGCGCGGCGTGCATCACGAGCGGCGACGACGTCGGGCTGCTCCCAGGTTTCCTTGCCGCTCTCCACTCCTTGAACGAAGCGCTTCACCCCTTTCTCGATACCCTCAATACCGATGGCGCCCACAGTGAGCTGCGTCAGGAGCTTGAGGAGGCGACAACTGCCTTCAAGGCCGACGCTGAAAGCTTCAGCACAACCCTCACCAATGAGCATGCGGCATGGAGTGAAGAGAGCTACAGTAATCTGGCATTGAGAGATGCGGTTCGGCGGCTTGCCCCGTTGGCCGAGAGTAGCCGTGATCTGGTGAGGCAGAGCGACCTCTGCTACAAGCTTGCCCTTCGCCTTATCGAGCAGTGCGAAACCGTGAGCGAAGCAAAAAACAGCGACCTCTGGCAGAGCCGCGACGTCACCCGCGCCCGCAAGGCCGCAGACGAGATGCGGGCGCAGGCGGTCGAGCAGCTCAAACAGGTACGCTACTTCTGGAAACAGGCGCACTGGCTGACCGAGCGCTTCCCCGACGGCACTCTCTGCGACGTCGAAGGGCTGGTGAAGCTTGTTGATATCAAGGAGATCGAAGCCAACGATTGGTCACTGACTCCCGGGCGCTACGTCGGTGTCACACCCGAAGAGGAGGACGAAGAGTTCGACTTCGAAGAGAGCCTCCGGGAGATTCATGTCGAGATCGACGATTTGAACAGTGAGGCGGTGACGCTTGCCGCTGCCATCAAGCGGAATTTTGAGGAGTTGGGGATATGAGATTTCTCAAACAATGGTCGCATGTACAGCTTGCTTCAGTTTGTACTAAAATTGGAAGTGGTGCTACTCCGCGAGGAGGTGACAGCGTTTATGTCGATATAGGCACTGCTCTCATTCGGAGTCAAAATGTTTATAATGGTAAATTTTCAGAATCCGGTCTTGCTCATATAACAGAGACACACGCGGAGCAATTGAGTGGAGTTGCTGTTGAATCGCGTGATGTGCTTCTCAATATCACTGGCGATTCTGTCGCAAGATGCTGCCAAGTACCAGATTCACTTTTGCCAGCAAGGGTTAATCAGCATGTAGCGATTATTCGGCCAGACCAAAGCCAACTCTTGCCAGAGTTCCTTTGCTACTATTTTGTTTCGCCACTTATGCAAAAGTATCTACTTTCACGTGCAGGAAGTGGTGGAACCAGGAATGCGCTTACGAAAGCGATGATTGAGTCTCTTGAGGCTCCCTGTCCTGATTTGGATACTCAACAGCATATTGTCGATTTGCTCAAGAGCTACGACGACCTGATCGAAAACAACCGCAGGCGGATTCAACTGCTTGAACAATCCGCACGGCTGCTCTACAAGGAGTGGTTCATCAGCCTCCGTTTTCCCGGTCACGAACATGTCAAAATTAACAACGGTGTTCCAGAGGGGTGGGAGAGAACAACACTCGGTGAATTTGCACCGTTGAAATATGGCAAGGCACTGAAAGCTGACAGCCGAGTATTTGGGCAAGTTGTCGTGTATGGTTCCAGCGGGATTGTCGGGCACCATGACAAATCCCTTATCAGCGGGCCAGCGATTATTCTTGGCAGAAAGGGGAATGTGGGAAGCGTTTACTGGAGTCCGGGTGACTGCTGGCCTATCGACACAGTCTATTACATCAAAAGAGAGCCTGCTTTGCGCTACCTTTTTTATGCCCTGCTCAACATGCCATTTATCAGCACTGATGTAGCCGTACCGGGGCTTAATCGCGATTTTGCCCACAGCCTAAAGCTTCTTTTGCCCAGTAACCTCCTACTTGGATTGTTCGAAGAGATTGTAGAGCCTCTTCATCGCCAAATTGAAACTCTTGAAAAACAAATAACCTCATTGGCCAAAGCTCGCGACATTCTTCTCCCGCGCCTGATGAGCGGGGAGGTGGTGGTATGAGTATTGCGCACATTATTATCAAGTTATTGACACAATTGGTCCGAATAAAGGGCGTTACGTCGATAACTTGCGTCAATAACTTCTGGGATAAATCTCTAAACTATTTTTTTAAAGTATTTTACAATATCGACGTTGTTTGTCAAAATGTCAATAAAGTGTCAATAGATGGTCGATATCTTCTCAGCCGATCTTGTCATCTATCCTTGATGAAGGTTGCGACATGGCAACCGCATAAGGTAGCTACCATGTTGTTACAACAGATGCTTCAAGGGTTCCAAGACCTCGATTTTCGTTCTGAGCCCTGTGGTCGTCTTGTTCTGCGGCTTTCTTTTGGCCAGGATTTTTATTTTTACAAGGTTTCTGCCTGATATTCCGATGTATTCTTTGCTGATTTTTTGATGTATTGCTTTTGTTTTGCTATAATCATATTACTTTATCCGATAACAAAAATAGAGAATCTGTTTGACAGAAATCATAAACTGTTGCTATCATTACAATTGAAGACAACAGGCATACGCTGATGAAATATTTTGATTGGAATGATGATAAAAATGATTTACTCAAAAAAGAGCGAGGAGTCTCCTTTGAGTAGGTTGAACTGGCAATAGCTTCCGGAAAGCTGCTCGACCGCATAAGACATCCAAACCAGGAAAAATATCCAAACCAGAAAGTTTTTCTGGTAGAGCTTGAAAATTATGTCTATTCAGTACCGTACGTTGAAGATGAAGAAAAAATATTTTTGAAAACGATAATACCAAACAGTAAAGCAACAAAGAGATATCTTGGAGAAAAAAATGAAAAAGACGACATACTTTGATAAAAATGAACAAGAATTAGCGGAATCACTTGAAAAGGAGAACTGGATATCCGATCTTGACACGAAAGAAAAAAGTCAATATGAAAAGAATGCACTCTATAGCCTGAACACACAACAACAAATCAACATAACAATGAGTGAGCGCGATGTAATGAAAATTCGTGCCAAGGCGGTCGAAGAAGGTATTCCATATCAATCTTTTATATCAATGCTGATTCATAAATACAATGAAGGAAAACTA
This sequence comes from uncultured Chlorobiaceae bacterium, assembly GCA_903871235.1. Taxonomy (GTDB): domain Bacteria; phylum Bacteroidota; class Chlorobiia; order Chlorobiales; family Chlorobiaceae; genus Chlorobium. The sequence continues at coordinate 4,238 of CAIQGA010000220.1, read as the reverse complement.
TCAATAACAAGCCCGACAAAAAAAGGCAAAAGACGCAGGATAAACGCAGTTTGATTTTCAAATTGTCTTGTATCCCGCGCTGCTGATTGAGATTACCAACCCTCCATTTCTTCCATCCTTGATGAAAGCTATTTTTTTAAAGGATAAAAGGCATTCCACTCTTTTTTAACACCTGCTGAACAGTGCAATCCTTGCGTAAACGATAAATGTATGATGCTTTATTCGTTCAGATACGTTAATTTCAGGGTAAACATGCCAGCAAAAGTAATCACTGAAACGGTGGCGACCTCGAAACCGCAGAGCCCATGACCCCATCACCCTACACCGAGGACTCCCTTGTTCAGCAAACGACGGCGGACTACTTGGAGCAGCAACTGGGCTGGGAGTCGCTCTATGCCCATAACCGTGAGGACTTCGGCCCCGACAGTCTCCTGGGGCGCAGGGATGACCGGGAGGTGGTGCTGACGCGCACGCTGAGGGCAAAGCTGATTGAGCTGAATCCGGGATTGCCTGATACAGCATACAATGACGGTCTGCGTCAGATTGTGACAACCACGGCGACGCAGACGCTGCTGGCGACGAATCGGGAGAAGTACACGCTCTTTCGTGACGGGGTGCTGGTCACCTTCCAGAATGAAAAGGGGGAGCGCCTGAAACATCGGTTGCGGGTGTTCGACTTTTTTGAGCCGTTGAACAACCATTTTCTCTGTGTGCGGGAGCTCTGGATTCGGGGCGATCTCTACCGTCGGCGTCCTGATATTGTGGGCTTTGTTAACGGTTTGCCGCTGCTCTTTATGGAGTTCAAGAATATCGGCAAGGATATTCGCTCGGGCTACGAGAAGAATTTCAAAGATTATACCGATACCATCCCGCATATCTTTCATCACAACGCTTTGCTCATTTTTGGCAATGGTCACAAGGCCAGGCTTGGCTCCATTACCAGCCGGTGGGAGCATTTTCATGAGTGGAAGCGGCTTGCCGAGCGTGAGCCGGGGGTGGTGGAGATGGAGACGCTGCTCAGGGGGTTGTGCCAGAAGAGCAATGTTATGGATCTCTTTGAGAACTTTATCGCCTTTGATGACTCGTCGGGCGATACGAAAAAGATTGTTGCCCGTAACCACCAGTTTCTCGGGGTGAACCGTGCCCTTGAGGCGGTTGTGGAGCGCAGAGAGCGCAAGGGCAAGCTTGGCGTTTTCTGGCATACCCAGGGGTCGGGGAAGAGCTATTCGATGCTCTTTTTTACGCGCAAGGTGCATCGCAAGCTTGGCGGGAACTTCACCTTTCTGATTCTCACCGACCGTGACGATCTCGATACGCAGATTTACAAGAGCTTTGCCGGTTGCGGTGTGGTGGATAACGACCGCGACCCTTGTCGTGCTTCGAGCGGGCAGCACCTTTGCGACTTGCTCGGGCAGCACAAGAAGTATGTTTTTTCGCTGATCCAGAAGTTCAATGTGGAGGTGAAGCCGGAGGAGAGTTATACCAGCCGGGAGGATATTATTGTCATCACCGATGAGGCGCACCGGACGCAGTACGGGATGCTGGCGCTCAATATGCGCAATGCGTTGCCGAACGCCAGTTTTATCGGCTTCACTGGCACGCCGCTCTTTAAGGATGACGAGATTACCCGTCGTGTTTTTGGCGACTATGTTTCGACCTGCGATTTTCAGCGGGCGGTGGACGACAAGGCGACGGTGCCGATCTACTATGATGCCCGTGGTGAAAAGCTTGGCGTGGCGCTGGGTGACCTGAATGAGCGCATTGCCGAGAAGCTTGAGAGCCTTGAGATTGAGGATATCAATGTCAGCGAGCGGCTTGAGACTGCTCTCAGGCGCGATTATCACATCATCACGGCTGAAAAGCGCCTCAACCAGATTGCGCGTGATTTTGTCTACCACTATTCCAATGGCTGGGAGTCGGGCAAGGCGATGATGGTCTGTATCGACAAGATTACCTGCGTGCGGATGTATCTCTTGATTGAGTTTTACTGGCAGGTGCGGATCGGGGAGCTGGAGCGTGAACTGCCTGCGCTTGCCGACGAGCAGGAGGAGATTCAGCGACAACGGAAGATTGTCTGGATGCGCGAAACCCTTATGGCGGTTGTGGTGAGCGAGGAGCAGGGTGAGGTGGAGAGGTTCCGCAAGTGGGATCTTGATATTCTGCCCCACCGGCGGCTCATCAAGGAGGGGATGGAGCTGCCGGACTCCATGAAGACGAAGCCCCGCTTCCGCAACATGCAGCGGATGGCTCTCGACGACGCCTTCAAGGAGGAGGAGCACCCTTTCCGTGTTGTCTTTGTCTGTGCGATGTGGCTCACCGGTTTTGATGTGCCGAGTCTGGCGACCATCTATCTCGACAAGTCGCTCACGGCGCATACGCTGATTCAGGCTATTGCGCGGGCCAACCGGGTCAATGCGGGGAAGATCAACGGCCTGATTGTTGACTATTGCGGTATTCTTCGCCACCTGCGCAAGGCGTTGGCCACCTTTGCCGGAGTGGGTGACGACGGGCATGAGGGCGGCGGAGGTGAAAATGATCCTGTAAGAGCTGATGAGGAGTTGCTGGCTGATCTTGTTGCAACGATAGGGGTTATCCGCTCCTTCCTTGTCGGGCGCGGCGCCTCTCTTGATGATCTTCTCACCAAAAGCGGTTTTGAGCGCAATGCCGCCATTCTTGCGGCCAAGGAGGCTGCGAATGAAAATGATGAGAGTCGAAAGCGTTTTGAGGTGATGTGCCGGGAGCTCTTCAAAAAGTTCAAGGCTTGTATCAATATTGAGGGGATCAATGGCGTGCGGGCCGATTACCATGCCATCACGATGGTCTACAGGAGCCTGCAGGAGGATCGCGAGCAGGCCGATATTACCGATATTATCCGGCAGTTCCACCATCTTGTTGATGCGGCCATTGAGGTTATACCCTCCCGGCTTTCAGAAGCATCGGAGCCCTTTGATATCAGCAAGATAGATTTTGAGCGGCTTCGACGGGAGTTTGAGCGGAGCCGCGTCAAACGCAGTGCCGTGCAGAACCTCAGTCAGGCAATTGACAACAAGTTGCGGCGGCTGATGGAGCGGAACCCGCTTCGCACCGATTTTCAGCGTCATTATGAGGATATTGTTGAGGCTTATAACCAGGATAAAGATCGCCCCTCCATTGAGAAAACCTTTGAGGAGCTGGTGCGCTTGGTGCAGGAGCTTGATGAGGAGGAGAGCCGGGCAGTGCGCGAAGGGCTGACGGAGGAGTCGCTCGCCATTTTCGATTTGCTCAAGAAAGAGGAGTTGAGTGCGCAGGAGAGAGGCCGAATCAAGAGGGTAGCGAAGGAGCTGCTTGAAACGCTCAAGGGTGAAAAGCTCAGGATCGACCACTGGCAGGAGAAGGAGTCGACCCGTGACGCAGTTCGTGCGGAAATCCGGAATTTTCTCTGGAGTGACGATACCGGTTTGCCGGTAGAGTGTTATACTGAGGCGGAGGTTCAGGAGAGGGCCGAGGAGATTTTCCGCCATGTCTATCGTGCCTACCCCGTCGTTCCTTCGCCCTTCTATGAAAAAACCGTGGCGGCATAATTCTTAATACCGAAAGAGACGATGATGCAGAAAAAAGAGTTGGGCAAGACGAATATGCAGCTTACGCCCATTGGCTTTGGCAGTTGGGCCATCGGGGGTGCCGATTGGGCCTACGGCTGGGGCGCACAGGATGACGGGGATGCCATTGCGGCCATTGAGCGTGCCGTTGAGCTTGGCGTCAACTGGATTGATACGGCGGCGGTCTACGGGCTTGGCCATTCGGAGGAGCTGGTGGGTAAGGCTGTGGCTGGTCTGAAGCAGAAACCCTATATTTTTACCAAGTGCTCGATGGTCTGGAATGCGGAACGTCAGGTTAGTTACAGTCTCAAGGCTGATTCGATACGGCGCGAGTGCGAAGCGAGTTTGAAACGGTTGCAGGTAGATTCTATAGATCTTTACCAGATTCACTGGCCAAACCCTGATGTTGATTTAGAGCTGGGGTGGGAGGAGATGGCTCGCCTGCAGGAGGAGGGGCTGGTGCGTCATATTGGTGTTTCAAATTTCAGTGTAGATCAACTGCGCAGGATTATCCCCATTGCGCCTGTCGCCTCTTTGCAGCCGCCCTACTCAATGTTGCGCCCTGCCGTTGAAAAAGAGATTCTGCCGTTTTGCCTTGAGCAGAGTATTGGCGTTATTGTCTACTCTCCGATGCTCTCCGGCATGTTGAGCGGAGCGATG
>CAIQGA010000219.1 GCA_903871235.1 uncultured Chlorobiaceae bacterium | reverse complement strand
TTCGGCACTCATCCAGCCATGATTATAGGACGATTCCATCATAAAAAGTTGCTCCCTTACCATATTGGCCGTCAGTTTATTCAGCCGGTTCATTTTGACTGACAGTTTCAACTTGACCATTTCAATAATTGAATTATGGAACAAATAATTGAAGCCATACTCAGTGCGATTAAATTTTTATACTATCGTTATCAAAATCAGAAAGCCGCAAGTGATTTAAAGCCATATTTTAATTATCTGGATGTAAAGGCAAAGCGCGATTTATTTGTTGAAAGTAAGTTGCAGTATGATTCTCCAACACGGGAGGAGGAGCCTGGGTACAGGAGTAATATTCCTAACAAGAAACCGTTGATTCCTTTCTTTATCAAAACCGCCTTTAATGAAAAAAAAGTGAGTGACAAGTTTTATCTTGTTCTTGCTGATTCAGGAATGGGAAAGACCACGTTCCTTATTAATTTATTTATTCGCTATAATTCATTTTCCAACTTTAATCGTCACTATAATATCAAGCTGTTTCCTTTTGGGTACAATGGTGATATTCTTGAAAAAATAAAAGAGATACCAAAAGAGGAGATAAGCAAGACTATATTGTTGCTTGATGCTTTTGATGAATATAGCAAAATACTTCCTCCAGTTACACCTGATGGCCATACCGACGATGAGCGATTTTGTAAAGTACTGGATGAAGTTGTTAAAGCTGTGCAGGATTTTCGTGAAGTGGTGATTACGAGTCGTACGCAATATTTACCTCGTCAGGAAGACAAAGATTATAAATTACAAATCCCAAGTTTCGATGAAAACGGGTTTCATAAACTTGTGAAATTATATCTTTCACCTTTTGATGACAAGGAAATTCGTTCTTATTTGAATAAAAAATATGGGGTTTTAAAGTTTTGGAATAAAAAGAAAAAGCAGAAAGCATTTGAAATTATTCACAATTCTTCAAAACTGATGGTTCGTCCCATGTTGCTTTATTATATTGATTTCCTCATTGAGGATAATCAACAATATTCAAATACCTATCAGATCTATGACGCGCTTGTTAATAAATGGATTGAACGCGAAGTAAATAAACGGAAGCCTTATGATAATGAACGAGAAAAATTCGCACAAGATCTTTGGAGTTATTCAGAAAAGGTTGCTCTGAAGATTTATGAAAAACGAAAAGAGATCACAAATTTTCAGTTGCCAAAAGTTGATGCCATTACTATTGATGTTAAACTCAAACAGTACCAGATGACAGGTCAGTCACTGCTTACGCGCGACTTTTACAATAACTGGAAATTTGCTCATAGATCCATTCTTGAATTTTTTCTTGCTAAAAAAATCGTTGACACGATTCATTCAAAAAATTATGATTTCGCTCTGTCATTTGAATTTGCCGGTATGGATATGGCTCGACAATTCTGTTCTGAGATACTGGATCCTCATATTTTTGCTCTTATTGGGAAATATGTACGGGTAAAGGGTGGTGATTTTTTGATGGGCAGCCCGGATGACGAAGTTGACAGGTTTCCAAATGAAACACAACATGAGGTGAGAGTGAGTACCTTTTATCTCTGCAAATATGCCGTTACGGTTGCTGATTTTCATAAATTTATAGCGGATTCTGGCTATCTGACCGATGCGGAGCGCGGTGGCGGAAGCTATTTATGGGATGGAAAAAGCTTGACACTGAGAGCCGGGGTAAACTGGCGTCATAGTATTGTGGGTAATGAACGGGAGGTTGGTGAGTATAATCATCCTGTACTACACGTCAGTTGGAACGATGCCGTCGCTTATTGCCACTGGTTGTCGGAGAAAACAGGCAAGAGTTTCCGGTTGCCGAGTGAGGCTGAGTGGGAGTATGCCTGTCGGGCAGGTGAGCCGAAACCGTTTTCTACCGGTGATAATCTGACAACGGCACAGGCGAACTATCGCGGAGATGCTCCTTATAACAACAACGAAAAAGGGGTTTTCAGATACAATACCGTACCTGTTTACTATTTTAAGCCTAATGGGTGGGGTTTGTATAATATGCATGGCAATGTGTTGGAGTGGTGCCGCGACTGGTATGGTGAGAACTATTATGATGAATGTAAGGCAAAAGGTATGGTAGAGAATCCACAAGGTATCGAAAATGGTTCGTACCGTGTGTTTCGTGGCGGGAGCTGGCTCAACTATGCCGTGTACTGTCGGTCGGCTTATCGGAATGTCTTCACCCCCGGCAACCGGCTCAGCACTGTTGGCTTCCGCCTGGTTTTCGTCCCGTAGTCAGTTGGTAGCTCATTCCGGCTTTGTTTTTGAGCGAGAGGACAGTTACAAAAATTGTGGAGAACGGCTGTGAGGGACGAACTGCCGTGCACCACAATTTGGCGGTAACCACCGACTACAGAAACGGTCGCCGAAGGCGGCCCGACGATATTTTTGAAAAAAGAGTTGCCACCCATCTTGGCCCCGAGTCATGCCGCGATATTCAGCAATGGTATGTGGATGCGTTGACAGGGAGAATCGCATCCTCTTGAACAGCGAATGATAAGAATGGCTACCCGAAGCTAAATGATTAGAATTGGATGGCTTGTTTCATTGAAGCGAAAAAACGAAAGAGTAGTATCGTAACCAATAGGAAGATCCGTTACTGTGAATCGCAAAACAAAGAAAAAGTATGAGCGAATTATTATCTCAGCAGTTATGCCTCTCTGATATTCATTCTGATCCGTCCGAAACGCAAAAAGAGACTAAAAATGCTTTGGATCAACTATTCAGCCTGACCATACAATATCGGTCAAGCCAAGCCTATCTTGATTTGCTAACGTTTATATCGAAGTTTAAATTTTACTCTCCGTTCAATGCATTCCTTATCCATACCCAAAAAAGAGGGGCTGCATACGTGGCAACACCTCAACGCTGGCTGAATGATTATGGCCGGAGCATAAAATCTGAAGCCCAGCCGATTGTGATTCTGCAGCCAATGGGGCCTGTTATGTTTGTCTTTGATGTGAGTGAGACGGAAGAGATTCCGAGTGCCAAAAATATAAAACCGTTGCCACCTGAAATTGGTAAACCTTTTGAGGTTCAGGCAGGGATGTTGAAAGGCAATCAGCTTGAGCTGGTTATTGAAAATGCAAAACGAGATGGCGTCAAAATCACAATGACCAATGATGGCTCTCAATCTGCTGGTCGTATTCGTGTGGTAAACAATCAACAGCCACTCACTTCCCAGAACGTTTTATCTGGCTATCAAAAAAACAGAAAACCGCTATTTGCTCCTGTTACAGTAAAATATGAGCTGCTCGTCAACGAAAACGGTCAAAGCCCTGGGGCTCAGTATGCCACCATAGCGCATGAACTTGCCCATCTCTATTGCGGCCATCTTGGAACTCCGGATATCAAACTATGGCCGGATAGACAGCGTCTCAATCATGTAACAGAAGAGTTTGAAGCCGAATCAGTCTCGTTTATGGTTTGCCAGCGTCAGGGTATTCAGACCACATCACCGGAATACCTGTCACAGTTTGTTAAAGATCATGCAGACATACCCACCATCAGCATGGAATCTGTGATGAAAGCTGCTGGGCTTATTGAAAGCATGAGTAGCCAGCGATTGAAAATGAGAAAAGAGAAAAGATAGAGTATGAACTTAAAATTAATTGGAATCGGTATCTGGATGCCCTTTATACATGGTTCAGGCAGGATTTTATTGACAGTAAACCGGTTTTTCAAGGCCGACGGCTTGGCTTGAAGCGTTACCCGCTGAGCCTTGGCAAGGAAGCCACGTTTTGGCATATTATCTCAGAGGGAAAAAACGAAGATGATCGACTTCCCGATTTCAGAAGGTGCGAGCGTATTCGCTGGCCGAAGCAGGTAATTGAGCATGATACTGATCCGGCCATAAAGGTTTGGCGAAATCAGCGCGGACGCGAGGAAAGAATTTGAGCAAAGGAAATTACAGAAGGAATATGAAGAATATCAGCGGAAAAAGAGCTGAAAAAGCTGAAGCCGCCCTGAAGGACGGCCTCGTTACTCCTTCCACACATGGTAGATGAGCTGCCTTAATATCGTTCATTACAGACAAAAAGTCAAGGGGGAACGATCAGGAAAGAAAAATATAGTTATGGTTTCTCACTTTCTCCAACATCAAAATTGTTTTTCATCCTGTCAACTCTAAACAAGATGATGAGAATTGGACGGTTTTTTTATTAAAAAAAGAGATTATAACCGGATGGAGATGAAAAGATGAGCAAGAAAAAAGAGGTCTCTGTTGTTCGCTCCTCGGCTGCTGAATAT
>CAIQGA010000218.1 GCA_903871235.1 uncultured Chlorobiaceae bacterium | reverse complement strand
TCACTCTGCAAAATTTCAGGGGTATTGAGAACGTGAGCCTTCCTCTCCAGTCAGGATTAACAGTTATTGCGGCGGTCAATGGTGGCGGAAAAACAACTACGCTTGATGCACTGGCCATGTTGCTTTCATGGCTGACTGCCCGAACAAAACGTGACTCAGGAAATGGGCGTCAGATTGCTGATGCTGATATTAAAAGTGGTACAAAATATTCCGAGTTGGTACTTCAGACTTCTTTTGGCGAGTGGTCAATTGCCAAACTCCGTAAAGGAAAAAATAAAGAGGTAAAAAGCAACATGACTCTTGTCATCAAAACCCCGGGCGCTCTCTACGAGGGATAAGATTTTATTTCAAGGCATAATTTTTGCACAATGCGGTTATAGTAGAAAAGGAAAAAAGCTATGGCAGTGTATTCCTTCCTTGATCTTGCTCAGGAGGTGCTCAAGGAGACCACAAAACCTCTGACATACCAGGAAATCTGGCAAATCGGAAAAGAGAAGGGTTTTAGTGGAAAAATCAGGACATCCGGCAAGACACCCTGGAACAGCCTTGGAGCGCAACTCTATATAGAAGTGCGGGATAATGATAAATCTTCTTTTATCAAAGTTGGTCGACGCCCGACACGTTTTTTTCTGAAAGGACGTGAGCGTGAGCTGCTCCCGGATACCGTGATTACAATTGAGAAAGAAGAGATCTGCCAGAAAGTCAAATCGACGACCTACCACGAGCGGGATCTTCATCCTTTGCTGACCTATTTTGTCTCTACCAACTCCCTGTTCAATCGTGGACGATCAATTTTTACAAAAACAATTTTTCATGAAAAATCACTGCGCTCCGGTTGTAATGAATGGATTCATCCTGACATTGTAGGGTTTTATCTGCCCCTTGACGACTGGCAACCAGATGTCATCGCATTCAATCGACTTTCCGACAACAATTCGCTTCGCCTTTTTTCTTTTGAGTTAAAGAAGAGTCTCACAAAAGCCAATTACAGGGAATCATATTTTCAGGCGGTCTCGAACTCCTCCTGGGCGCATGAGGGGTATCTTGTAGCTATCGATATTCTCCAGGATGACGAGTTTCTTTCTGAACTTCAGCGCCTTGCCTCATCCTTCGGGATTGGTATTATTCAACTTGATCCGCTTGATATTGACAGTTCAAGGGTTCTCTACCCTGCACGCCAAAAGGAGGCGCTTGACTGGGAAACGGTCAATAAACTGTGTGAGCAGAACTCAGACTTTGAGGAGTTCCTTAAAGCGGTCAGGATCGATTTTGAGTCAAAGCGGTTTCACAAAAATGAGTATGATAGTCTTGTCAAGGATATCCGAAGCTATATTCGCGAAAAATTAAAGATTGAACAGGAGTAATTGTTCATAAATGGAGAGAGAGTGTGAAAATTCTGCGGTTAAACATTGAGGGGTTTCGTTCTCTGCGGAATGTAACCTGGAGACCTGGTAATCTCAACGTGATCATTGGGCCTAATGGCACCGGAAAGTCGAATCTGTTGCGTTTTTTGGAGTTGATCTCTCTTTCAGCTCAAGGAAAGCTGGGCAAAAATATTCAGTCTTCAGGCGGAATGGAGCCAATCGTTTGGGATGGTGTTGCCTCATCCATCAGGTTTTCTCTGGAAACATCGGGAGAGGATGGCGTAAAGCAGTATGAGCTTGAATTGGCCAGGCTTGGAAAAGGCAGCTCGTATCGAGTAGAAAACGAGCGGTTAACGCAATCGCAAAGGTTGCAGGATGCTCTGGAATCACCAGCAGTCAAATTGCTGGAAAGAACGGGAAAGCAGGCGGTTATTTTTGGTGAAACAGAGCAAATCTTTTCAACACCGGATGAGTTTCTTTCCGAAGAGGAGAGCCTTCTTTCTGTTGCTTCCGGCCCGTTTACCAATAATCACCTGATTCCACCATTCCAAAAATGGCTCTCATCCATAGCGGTGTATCATGATGTCACGACTGGCAAGGATGCTCCCATTCGCCAGCCAGCAATTGCGAGGATGGAAAAACGGGTTGACCCGAATGGACAAAACCTTATCAGTGTGCTTCATACTCTGTATACGGGTGATCGTGATTTCAAAAAGGATATAAATTCCGCTATGCAGGCTGCCTTTGGTGATGATTTTGAAGAGCTCGTTTTTCCGCCAGCATCGGATCAAAGAATACAAATGCGGATTCGCTGGAAATCACTGAAACGGGAGCAATCGGCGGCTGAACTGTCGGATGGGACGCTCCGCTTTCTTTTTTTACTGACCGTACTGGCGAGTCCATCACCCGCTCCTGTTATTGCCATTGATGAGCCCGAGACCGGACTTCATCCCTCCATGCTTCCCCTGATTGCTGAATATGCAATAGATGCATCAACCAGGTCACAGGTTATTCTGACGACCCATTCGCCCAACTTTTTGAACGCTTTTGCCGGAACCATACCCACAACCACTGTTGCGAAATGGGAAAATGGGGAGACGCAACTGAGAACCATACAGGGGGATGAGCTGAACTACTGGCTCAAGGAGTACTCTCTTGGCTCTCTTTTCAAATCCGGTGAACTGGAGGAGATGGGATGAGATTTATTCTTTTTGTCGAAGGATATACGGAAGACAAGGCCTTGCCCGCATTCTTGAAAAGGTGGCTTGATGCAAGGTTAATGAAGCCTGTCGGGATTCGGGTTGTTCGTTTTGAAGGGTGGCCTGAATTAGTAAAAGATGTGGCCAAAAAGGCGAAGATGCATTTAAATGGACCATGTAAAGAGGATATCATTGCGGTAATTTCTTTACTTGATCTTTATGGGCCAACTTTTTATCCTGAAACATCAAAAGAGAGTTCCCAGCGTTACGATTGGGCTAAACAATATATGGAACAACTGGTTAGTGAGCAGAAGTTCTTTCAGTTTTTTGCGGTGCATGAAGTTGAAGCATGGCTTTTAAGTGATCCTGAAATATTTCCGCAAAAAGTTAAAAACGCATTTCCCAAAAAGATTGACCGGCCCGAAACGGTCAATTTTACTGAACCTCCGGCAAAATTACTGGAACGCCTTTATTCGCTCCATACACATCGTTCGTACAAAAAGGTTGTTCATGGCAGAGAGCTTTTTGGTAAACTCAATCCTGAAATCGCCAGTCAAAAATGCCCCAGGCTTCGAGAGCTGTTGGATAAAATGCTGGAGTTGGCAAGAGAGGCAGAATAATTGTTGGATTTGCCCTGCACTGTCGATGCGACAATCATTGCTGCACCCGAACTGAAAGAGTAACCGGAAATTGACAGAAACAGGCAGGCGATTGCTGGTGGATATCAGCCAGACATCCTGAATCATAATTTTTCACAACCAACGGTTGACCGTTGCTTGACTGAGTTGCCTGATTAGATGAGTTGAAAAGCAGAAAATGTATAAGATAGGTAATCTGATGGGAGAGCTTCGCAGGAATCAATTAATTGTCAATAAAGGTAGCATGGCTACTCCTCAATGGGTTCTCGTAAAATAGAGCGGGGGAAAAAATTAAGAAAGGAAATACGTAACAGTGTCTTTATAAGTTGTATTAAGTTAATCGCTTACGTTCTCGTAAAATATTGAGTTTCATAAGCGTTTTACGAGACGATCAAATAACTGATAGGTCTGAATGTTTAAACTAATACTCTGTGCAGCAGAGTTGTGGATTAACAGTTTTGCTCGTTCACAAAAAGCGGGTAGTTGTATGTAACTCAAACTAAAAATTAGTTTTAACGGCGATTAATCGGTACAACGGAGTGCCCGTAATGCGGTAGTGGTAATGATTGAGTTATATTCTTCAATAAGAAATGGTTGCCAAGTTTTCATCAACGAAAAATGCAGTCATACCGTAACGTTTCAGGTAACTATGAAGCCATGATGAAAATTCAGACGCTCACTCTGCAAAATTTCAGGGGTATTGAGAACGTGAGCCTTCCTCTCCAGTCAGGATTAACAGTTATTGCGGCGGTCAATGGTGGCGGAAAAACAACTACGCTTGATGCACTGGCCATGTTGCTTTCATGGTTGACTGCCCGTACTAAGCGAGATGCAGGACAGGGACGTCAGATTGCTGATTCTGATATTAAAAATGGTACAAAATATTCCAAGTTGGTACTTCAGACTTCTTTGGGCGAGTGGTCAATTGCCAAACTCCGTAAAGGGATAAATAAGGAGGTGAAAAGCAACCTTGCAGCACTTGCCGGTATTGTTTCCCAGTTTCGGGATCATTTGCAGACAGCATATTCACTACCCGTTTTTGCGAGCTATTCTGTTGATCGTGCAGTGCAGTCAGATGATTTTCCAAAACGTATCAGAATAAAACATGAATTCGATCCGATCTCATTGTATGAGGAATTTCCTTCTGGTACAGCAAACTTTCGCCTTTTTTTTGAATGGTTTAGAGAACGTGAAGATATAGAAAATGAGAGACATCGATCTATCAATAACATGCTTCAAACTGAACCTGTTGAATTTCCTGATCGGCAGTTACAGGCGGCGCGTACAGCTTTGGAGCGATTTCTTCCTGAGTACCATGATCTTATGATAAAGCGCCAGCCACTTCGTATGGTAGTTACCAAGGGCAATCAGGAGTTAAGAATTGATTCGCTTTCGTCGGGCGAAACCTGCTTTATCGCACTCATTGGCGATATTGCCCGCCGGTTGGCCATTGCAAATCCCCAACGCCCCAATCCTCTTGAAGGTGAAGGGATTATCTTGATTGACGAAATAGATCTTCACCTTCATCCAGCATGGCAGAGAAGAGCAATCACCATGCTCACCGAAGTGTTTCCTAACGTGCAGTTTGTGGTAACAACCCACTCACCGCAGATACTCAGCGAGGTTCCAGCGAACTCAATTCGTCTGCTCTATCAGGAGAACAACGTCATAAAATATACTATTCCAAGGCAGTCTATCGGGTTGAACTCGGCAGAGATCCTCCAGATGCTGATGGATGATCCGGGAATCAACAGCAGTGTACCTCGTCGCATAGAAGAGATCGCGGCAAAAATCGATCATGATGAGTTTGATGGCGCAAGGGAGCTAATCAAAAAGCTGAAAGAGGATCTGAATGGCACGATTCCTGATATTGTAGAAGCTGAAGCGACCATTGCAATGCTGGAGCCAGAGGATGGAGCGGGTGCATGATTCCTGTCATCAAAGGTCATGAACCGTCATCATTGCAGCACTATCGGTTGCAGCTTGGCGCAGTTTTTGATGGGCAAAATTTTACACCGGTGAAACATGATATCCGTGAGCAACTTGTAGCAGAGCAGGGCTATCTTTGTGCTTACTGCATGAGCCGCATTGAAGCTGATGATCGACAGATGAAAGTCGAGCATTGGCACTCCCGCAAGAAATATCCTGAAGAACAACTCGCCTATGTCAACCTGCTTGGCTGCTGTTACGGTAATGAGGGATCGCCTTACTCTCAAGCTCATTGCGACACAAAAAAACGTGATGAAGATCTTCTTTTAAATCCTGCGGAACCGAGTCATTATCCACGATTGATGATTCGCTACGAGTTTAACGGGACGGTCACGTCAGATAACGCTGAATTTGATCGCCAACTTAACGACGTGCTTAATCTCAACTCTGATTTTCTCTGGTTGAAAAAAAACAGAAAAAGAATTTGGAAGAAGGTTACTCAAGAGCTTTCAACTATTGGTGGTACAGCCACCCGACCGCAAATTGAAGCACTGCTTTCAAAGTGGCAGCGGAAAGACAGCGAAGGGAAGCTGAAGGAGTACAGCGGTGTTGCGATTTACTACCTGAATAAAAAATTACAGGGCGTTGGGTAGTTTTTGCTGGTTTCAAAGAAACCAGGAAGCCTTTGTAGTTACATTTGCATGACTGGTGCGTGATGTATCAGGGTAAAACGCTGTCTATTTTCTGGTTAAGTATATAAATACAAGATAGTTGGGTTTTAGTAATTTGCTTGACTGTTGCTTGAACGACAAGCAAAAAAAGAGCAAAGTAAGGAACTTGATTACTGAACCGCATAAAAAAGGTACAATTCAAAACGCAGGGACTTCAAAACAATCTTCATGGGTTCTCTTAAAACAAGGGTGAAGAGGAAAATTTAAGAGAACAATTAAAGAGAAGTCTTAAGAGGTAGCTACTGCAACTATTTATAAAAAAGTTAGTTAAGTTCTCTTTAAGTGAGAATAAGAAGAGAACAGGATAGAAGAGTTGGTGGGAGTGCTGGCGGATATTTGCCAGACGTCCTGAACCAGAATAGTTCACCACAAAACCTCACGGGAATCAAATAAATGCCGTCACTTGACTGGATTGGGAAAAAAGCTGTTGTAAACCACCACAAGCAGGTGCCGTTTCATTTGTTGCGTCAGAATATGGAGTTGTCGGCTGGTGACCCTGATTCAAGGAATCTGCTTGTGCAGGGGGATAACCTTGTGGCATTGAAGGCATTGCTGCCCTACTATGCCGGACAGGTGAAGTGCATCTATATCGACCCGCCGTATAACACTGGCGTGGATGAGCGTGATGAAAGCGGGAAACGTACTGGATGGGTCTATGACGATAATGTCAGCAGTCCTGAAATCAAGGATTGGCTTCACAAGGTTGTCGGGGCAGAGGCGGAAGATCTTTCACGTCACGACAAGTGGTTGTGCATGATGTACCCGCGTCTCATGATGTTACATGAATTCCTGAAAGAAGATGGAGTGATTTTTGCAAGTATTGATGAAACGGAATACGCAAATCTTCGTCTGCTTTTTGATGAGATTTTTGGGCTT
>CAIQGA010000217.1 GCA_903871235.1 uncultured Chlorobiaceae bacterium | reverse complement strand
CCCTGAGCATTAAGAAGAACAACAGCATTCTCGTCAAAACGGATGTAAGAACCATCTTTTCTCCGAGACTCTTTTACACAGCGTACAACAACGGCTCTGCAAACATCCTTCTTTTTTACAATACCACCAGGAACTGCTGCTTTAACCGTTACTATAATCTGATCACCCAATGAGGCATAACGCCTCCCGGTGCCGCCGAAAACATGTATACAACGAACCTTCTTAGCTCCGCTATTGTCGGCAACAACCAGATTTGTTTCTTTCTGGATCATCCTGTTTCAAACTTTAATAAATGTATTAAAATGCTCTCTTACTTGGCTTTTTCTATAATTTCGACCAAACGACAACTTTTTCTTTTACTTAGCGGACGGCACTCAACCACCTTAACCAAGTCACCTATTCCAGCTTCATTCTTTTCATCATGAGCTGTAAGCTTCGTCGTTTTCTTGAAATATTTCTTGTAAACTGGATGCTGAACACTCCGCTCGACAGCAACAACACACGATTTATCCATCTTGTCACTGATAACTTTACCTAACCAACTTTTTTTTCTTCCCCTTACTGGAGCACTCTGTTCCATTGATACGCTGCCCATTTTATTTTCTTCCATGTAAGTAAACAGTTTTATTGTTTGCCTTTCCGTCAAACCTGAGCCGACTCAGCAGCTCCGAGTTGATGGAGGCGGTTTTTCATGCGCGCAATATCCCGCTTAGAATTGCGGAAAACCATCGGATTCTGCGGCTGCTCAATAACCTTAAAAAAATTGATATCGGCAAGCCTGTTCTGAAGCTCTTTGAGCCTGT
Organism: uncultured Chlorobiaceae bacterium; assembly: GCA_903871235.1. Taxonomy (GTDB): domain Bacteria; phylum Bacteroidota; class Chlorobiia; order Chlorobiales; family Chlorobiaceae; genus Chlorobium. The sequence goes on along the minus strand of CAIQGA010000217.1, from coordinate 720 downwards.
CGATCAGTTCCTGTTTGCTCAATGCCGCAATTTCATACTTTTTCATAATAAGTAACCCTCGTATCGAATTAGTTGCTCGTTTAACCTTCGTAATCAGGACGGACAATGAATCTTGTCTTTATGGGCAGTTTCTGAGCTGCAAGCCTGAACGCTTCTGTTGCGACCTCTTTCGGGACTCCATCAGCTTCAAACATGATTCTTCCTGGCTTTACAACTGCAACCCAAAACTCTGGTGAACCTTTACCAGAGCCCATTCGGGTCTCTGCAGGTTTCTGGGTGACAGGTTTATCCGGAAAAATCCTGATCCAGATTTTACCATCCCTCTTCATAAATCTCGTCATTGCAACACGGGCAGCTTCAATCTGGCGACTGGTAATCCATGCTGATTCTATTGCTTTCAGACCGAAGGAACCAAAAGAAACTGATGTACCACGACCTGAGTTGCCTTTCATCCGGCCTCTTTGTGTCTTTCTATATTTAACTCTTTTTGGCATTAACATACAGGCAACTCCATTCTATTTTCTGATTGTATGGTACTTGATATTATGATCGTTTGGTCCGATTGCGGCGCTTGCTGGTGCGAGTGTCGCGATTTCTTGCACCTGGATCGCTGCGTCTGTCCTTCATTCTCTTCATCTCTTCCTCCTCAATAGCGTCAATACGCTGCACAAGCACCTCACCTTTGTAAACCCAGACCTTAATACCGATGGTACCGGCTAT
>CAIQGA010000216.1 GCA_903871235.1 uncultured Chlorobiaceae bacterium | reverse complement strand
TTTGCTGAATTGGGTCGCATCGAAGTGAACGGAGAGCAGGTGGACGTCAAGAAAGCGATCAAATTTCAGCGTCTGAAAGACCAGGGCTTTTTGTGTGCATACACGATGCTTCGCATTACTGCTGATACTTCGCATATAGAGTATCTTATACCGCAATCGAAGTCCCGTAATGAAAATACAGGTGGAAGAGAGTGTTGAATACGGGAATATGGTAGCTTGCTATCCAGGAAAGCAGACCCCAACCGGCAGACAAAAAGTGGTTGAATTTAAGTTGGTGACCAACCCTATACTCATGCAGAAAAACATACTGCGGCATAAATAACCTGTACAATCACCCATTTTAAGCATTAAAACAAGAGAATACACGTTTTTTCGTTTATGTTTCTATAGTCGTGTAATCTTGCGGTACAACTCTCCGCTTGATAGTAAAGCGCTCATGAGCCGCTGCGCACACCGCTTTTGCCTGCATTGCCGCTCCTCGCCCGCGCAGCAGCACATCAGCGCACTGCTTTTTCTGCGCGCTCCGCTTGGGTTTTATATTATTTTAAAATATCCCGCCTAAGTATTAAATTTGTAGGATTGGGGAGGGGTATTGCCGCAACAGACTCGGACACTTTTGACCAGACTGTATCGTTATGATTTTACCTGTTTTTATCGAGCTCTGATTATGAAAAACACCAAAATAAGAGGCCTTGCCATCCTTGGATTTGCGTTAGCCGCAGTCATGATTACCGTCTCAGCGTTCTATATGCACACCCATCTTCAGGCCTTCAGTAATAGCACACGTCAGGTTCAGCGATCGCTGCACACTGAGCAAATGCTCGACGAAACCCTTTCGTTGGTCACGGACGCCGAAACAGGCCCTCGCGGTTACGTCATTATGGGGAGGGAGGAGTTTCTTGAGCCTTATGTTGTCGCCATATCAGCAACCGACGGCATCATCCCGCATATGAAGGATCTGCGTCGATTGACGCTCGACAATCCCCGTCAACAACAACGGCTCGACCAACTGGAGTCCCTTGTCGCAGAGAAACTCCATTTCATGAAAAAAGTCGTCGAAGTACGGCGAAATGCGGGGTTTGACGCGGCCAAGGAGTTGATCGCCACCGATATCGGCCGGCAGGTGATGGTTCAAGTCCGTTATCAACTGCTGGAAATGCGCAACGCCGAGGGCGTGCTTCGCCAGCAACGCTCCGATGAAGCCTCTGCACAGTTGCAGCAGACGATCACGGCCATGATCATCGGGCTTGGCTCCGGTATTGCATTCCTGCTGTTTTCATTTCTGCTCGTCAACCGGGAAGTCAGCAAACGCAAGAAGGCCGAGGAAGCCCTGCAGCAGCTCAACAGCGAGCTGAACGTGCGGATAGCCGAACGCGTGCAGGCCTTGCAGAAGAGCGAAGAGGGATTTCGCCTGCTGGTTGAAAGCGTCAAAGACTATGCCATCTTTATGCTCGACGTTGACGGCACCATCATAACCTGGAATACCGGCGCTGAACTCCTGACCGGCTATACCGCCCTGGAGATGATCGGTCAACACTACTCCCTCTTCTTCACCCCGGAAGATCTTGCAGCAGGCACACCCGCCCAGTACCTCAAAACGGCGCTCGAGCACGGACGGCTTGAAGATGATAGTTGGCGGATGCGCAAAGACGGCACACGATTTCTTTCAGATGTGGTCATGACCCCGATCTATGATGATCATCGCCAATTGAAAGGCTTTGCCAAGGTCATCCGAGATATTACCCTCCGCAAACAAAACGAAGTGAGGATTGAGAACCTTAACCGATTATATGCAACCCTCTCGCAGATCAATGAAACGCTGGTACGCGTTAAAGAAAAAGAGGAATTGTTTCCCTCCATTTGCCGCGTTACCGTAGAATCCGGCAAATTCGGGCTGGCCTGGATCGGCGTGCTTGATCCTGTCAGCGGTGTTGTTACTCCGGCCTCTGAATACGGTGAGGTAGCGGTCTCTCTTCCCTTTGCTTCGATCAATATACACGAAGCTCCTTTCAGGAACGATCTCATCGGTACAGTTGTAGCAACGGGAAAGGTTGTTGCCTGCAAAAACATCCAGTCAGACCCGGCTATGCAGCCATGGCGTGCAATGGCAATCGCCGATGGTTTTCATTCAGCCGCTGCGGTGCCTATTCGGCAAGGCGGTGCGATTGTGGCCTTGCTTAATCTCTATTCTGCCGACAGAGATATGTTTAACGATGAAGAGGAGATCAATCTTCTGAAGGAAATCGGCGAGGATGTATCGTTTGCCCTGGATACGCTGCATTTGGCAGCGTTGCAACGGCAAACCGAAGCCGCGCTCATGCAGAGTGAAAAGCACTTCAGGGATATGTTCGAAGGACATTCAGCCATGATGCTCGTCATTGATCCTGATACAGGCTTTATTTTGGATGCCAATAAGGCCGCAATTGAGTTTTACGGATGGACGATCGATGAAATTCGCAAGTTGCGTATTCAGGATATCAATACCTTGAGCCCTGAAGAGATAAAGACTGCCATAGAGCAAACCAAAACAGGCGAGAAAAACTATTTTGAGTTCCGCCATCGCAGGGCGGACGGAAGCATTCGTGATATCGAGGCTTATAGCCGGACAATTGTGACCGATGGCAGATCCTCTCTCTATATCATTGTTCATGATGTCACGGAACGAAAGCGCTACGAAATTGCCAATGAACTGCACATCGCCCTTCTGGAGATGGTGGAGAGTCGCTCGATAGAAGAGTTGTTGCAGTTGACACTCGACAAAGCCGAACTGCTGACCGACAGCTCGATCGGCTTCTTTCACTTCGTCGCTGCTGATGAGAAGTCACTCTCCCTTCAGGCATGGTCAACAAACACCAAAAAGAACATGTGCACGGCGGCGGTTGGAGAGGACAGGCATTATGAACTCGATAGTGCTGGAGTATGGGCAGATGCAGCGCGACTGCGTAAAGCGTTGATCCATAACGATTATGCTGCAGTCAAGGATCGCAAGGGAATGCCGGATGGTCATGCCGGGGTGAAGCGCGAACTGGTTGTTCCGGTCTTGCGAGGCAATAAGGTTGTTGCTATTCTCGGAGTAGGCAACAAGGGTACCCTGTATGATGAGGATGACGTGCGATGGGTTGGTATCGTGGCAGATATTGTCTGGGATATTGTGGCTAAAAAGATGGGAGAGGATGAACGTAAACTTCTTCAGGCCCAGAAGTATGCTGTTGAAATTCTGGCAATGCATGACCCCTTGACCGGGCTGCCGAATCGCCGGCTTCTCTCCGAGCGGATAAACCTGACCATTGCCTTTTGTCAGCGAAGCAAAACAATGGGTGCATTGATGATGTTTGATCTGGATAAATTCAAGCCTGTTAACGATACGTTCGGCCACGAGATCGGTGATGTGCTGCTCAAGGAGGTGGCAAGCCGTATGCTCGCAGTTCTGCAGAGAAGCAGCGATACACTGGCCCGTCTGGGAGGTGATGAATTTGTGGTGTTGCTGCCGCAGATTGATGCCCTGTCGAATGCTGAATCCGTTGCTGAAAAAATCCGCAGAACTTTGGAGAAACCATTTTATATCGAAGAACGTACCCTTGCTATTTCATGCAGCATCGGCATCGCCATAATCCCTGAACATGGGCAGAATGAACTTGCTCTTATGAAAAATGCAGACGACGCGATGTACCTGTCGAAGAGTCATGGGCGTAATTGTTTTACAGTGTATCATGAATAGTTGGC
>CAIQGA010000215.1 GCA_903871235.1 uncultured Chlorobiaceae bacterium | reverse complement strand
AGGATTTGCTACAGAAGTCAGTGGCATTGCAAAATCTGCTTTAACGTCAAAAACAACGACTCCAACTCTTGTGTCTTGTGAAAATGCCTTCGTAAGCTTCAAAACAGAACGCCGGGTCATGAATTCAGGGTCATTGCTCTTCATGGTTCCTGAATTGTCAAGCACAAAAAGAACGTCCAAGCGTGCAGGGAGGGCATAGACATTTGCGGTTACCAATAAAACAGAGAATACAACTGCATTGATAGCCCGGAACATTTTTTTCATTATCAGACAACTGAAATGGTTCAAAATCACATACTTTTTCATTATTGGAAGGTCAGTTACCCGACAGATTTATTTCCTCTTTTTCAACACCTCACATGCCGGCTTGTACTCATTTGCACAGGCCAACTGAAGCCAGGCTTTTGCCGTTGCCTTGTCTGATACCCTATTTTGAAGCGCTGCGGATTGACCCCTGACGGAGGTTTTTGCCCCTACGGTACCGAAAAGCAGCAGTGAGCAAAGAACTGCGAGAAACACTTTCTTGAACATGGAGGTGATGTTGGTTACGCCTTGAAACACACACTCAACTTTCAACAATATACCAACGATATCAACTTATTTTACTTTTAAAGCATTAAAAATAATGTAAATATGTGCCACTGCACAGATAGAATCCACATATAAGCGTATTGGTATATTTGCCGTATAGGTTAATTTTTGATACGCGATTTGCACCATGCTGCATCTGGCCGATAATGCTGCTGAACGTTATTCATGCAGGTGAGTTCTGTGGATAGCAGCGTGCCCTCCTCTCCAAACAAGATCAGTTGCTCTCCAAATGCTTTCTGGATGGCTTCGTGATGTACACCAATCCAAACATTCAAGCAGAAGAACTGCCCATCGCTCCTTCACGCTCTCTGTCGTTGTTGTTTCATTCGCTCAAACATCAACCGCGACTGTTCACGAGTTTCGCCAAGGGTATCACCAAAAAAGTGTTCAGGCCACTGCTGGATTCGGCCAAATTCATCGAGCTGCAAATGGAGCAATTGAGCATCAGCCCCATTTCGCTCAACAAAATACAGACGACAATCATCAGGGAGAAATGCTTGCCTTGCAACAAGCGTCTGCAACCGTCGGAAAAGATGTTCCGAATGCGTCTCAACCAAAAACTGTATCTTCCGCTGCTTGCTCACCTCAGCAAAAAGCTCGGCAAGCACCGACTGTGCTGACGGGTGCAAATGAATTTCAGGCTCTTCAAGAATCACCGTTGAGCCTTCCGGGGCAAATAAAGCGAGCGTAACAACAGGCAAGACTTGCGAAACGCCAATACCGACATCTCGCAAATTGGAGGTAACCCCGTCCCGAAGAATAACAATTTCATACCGGCTGGAGCGCCCTAACTGCCTCACCTGGATCTCTTCAGCTACGCCCATACGCTTCAACCAAACCGATACGTCCTTGATAACAGTGCTCTTGTTCTCAAGGGCACTGGCAAGAAGGACGTCAATAGCCTTACTGCCATCACTGCCGATATCCCCTGGCCTGGAACCATTCCAGACATAATCACGCTCTGGTTTTCGACGAAGCGGTCCAAGGTAGGCAATGCGCTCAAGCTCGCACCTGATCGACAAGCTTATATCTTCAGCAATTTTTCCATCTTGTGATAACAGGTGCACAGCTTCTGCCGGAAGTGAAATAGAGCGTTCAGGAGCGTAGGATTTACTTTTTCCCCTTGGATGGAGTTCTTCTCCAACAAACCCCTCATCATGATTACGACTCAAAATCTGAAGCATCAAACACGAAATCCTGTTTTCAGCTTCCCCATCAACCTCTGACCATCAGAGATTACTGCCTCAGTCGAGCTGAAAGCGTATCGGAACGGTGAACCACACCTGTATGGGGTTGCCGTTCTGGATGCCGGGATAGTATCTCGATTCCATGACGGACTTGAGGGCTACGGCATCGAAGACGTCGCAGTCAGCAGGGACGCGCTTCATCACTTTTGCTTTGATGGGGCGTCCATCTACACCGATAAGAACACTGACAAAGATTTTTCCGGTAATACCGGCGGTTCTTGCCATCTCGGGGTATGCGGGTTTTTTCTGGTCAAGAAAACCTGGCATTTTTTCGCAGGGCACAAACATCGGCGTTTCATCACCCGGAGAGCCGCTTCCAGTTCCTGAGCCTGACTGTATCGCCTGTTTCATCTCCTTTTGCGTGGCAACCGTCTGCAAGGGAGGTGCTTCCTCCTGACTGACCTGCTTGATTTTTCCGACATTGGGCGGAGCGGCAACCGCCGGAGATGAGGGTGTAACCGGAACCGGTTCCGGCAAATCAAGCGGTGGGGGCGGCGGAAGCTGCGTCACACTGGTCACAACTTCATAGCACTCAATCATGGGTTTTTCGTCATTGCCAAACAAACCGGTCAATGAAACCAGTTTCTGCCAGTTGGCCGTGACAAGCCAGAAGATGCCAAGAAGCACAATGGCCGTAATGACCCCGTGGCTGAGAAAAAGATGGGCCTGACGGCGCAAGGCAAGATTGCCGTACGGCAACCGCCGCAAGCGGTCAGTATCAAGAAACTCTTCCGGAAAAGACCATGAAATGGCTTTGCGGTGAGCTTGATTATGGATGGTATCGAGTTTTGACTGCACTTGAACGAACTCCTTTTCCGGGATTCCTCTCCCAAAGTTAAATAGCTCTTTGTATTTCGACCTCATCCTGATCGGTATAGTCATCAAGACTGAAGCGGTCAATTTTCATGAGGTTCAGCTCGTCTATAATATCAACCAAATGCTTGTACTTCGCCTTTTCACTGATTTTGACCACAATGACGAGCTTTGCATTCGCCGCCGTCTGCTGCTTTAAAAGCTGGCGCAACTCTCCGCTCAAAGCTAACTGATGCGTGTCGGCGGGATCGTAAAGGGGGATTTTACGGGGCGCTTCGTTGCCAATCGAGCAGTAGGCCATAACGTTATCGGCAATACGGAGTGTCATCACGTTCGACTCAACAACCTTCACCTCCGCCTTTTCGGGAGGCATGTTGATCTCCATCGTGTTCGATTTTGAAAAGGTCGTTGTCAGCATGAAAAAGGTGAGTAGAAGAAATGCCACATCGACCATCGGTGTCATGTCGAGATGAAAGCCGATCCTTTTTGAGCGCCTTCTCCCTTTTTTTGAAGTGCGACGTCCACCTGGGGAATCAACAATACCCATAATCAGCGAACCTCCCTTTCGAGAACGGTAATGAGGTTAAAGGTGAGCATGTTTGCCTTTTTGTACACTTTGATGACGTGGTTCACGGCATCAAAACCTGCATCGGCATCAGCGCGGATAACCGGACGAAGCTTCTGGTCGGCAAAACGGGCCATGACCACAAACCGGTCGAGCTCATCGCGATCGACGCGGAAATTTTCGGCCAGTTTGAATTTTTTCAGGGAGTCAGCAACGGCAACGGCAGAGAACCCCGCTTTCTGAAGCTTGGGTTGCACAACGGAATTAAAAATTTTTACCCTCGTCTGCTGTGAGGAGACCCCCATGAAAAATGAGTTGTCACCACCGACCGTCACCGTCAGAACGTCTGACTCGGGAAGCTTCACCTGCGAATGAGATGAAGGGAGAGCGATCTGTACAACCTCGGGAGGACGAAACTTGGTGGTCAGCATGAAAAAGGTCAACAGAAGAAATGCGACATCCACCATCGGAGTCATATCGATCCGGAACCCGATCCGTTTAGCCTTGATTCTCGACATCAGCGATTATTCCGGTTTACCGGTTCCGAGAGTCTGTATAATATAAAAAGCGGCTTCATCAATCAGGTAGCTGAAACGATCAACCCTGCTGGTAAAGACGTTGTAGGTGACAATACCCATAATACCGCCAAGAATACCGATTGCAGTGTTGAAAAGCGCTTCAGAGATGCCAAGCGAAAGCTGCACGGCATCAGGGGCTCCGCTGGTTGCCATGGCCGCAAAGGCGCGGATCATGCCAAGTGTTGTTCCAAGAAGACCAACCATGGTGGAGATGGAAGCAATGGTAGAGATAGCTACAAGGTTTTTTTCGAGAAGCGGCATCTCCATCACCGTGGCCTCTTCGACCGCCTTTTCCATATCACTGATCTTTTTTTCGCGATCAGTAACATTATAGGCCACAAGCATTTTATACCGGTCAAGCACTGAGCGCAGGACGGCGGCGAGAGAGCTTTGATGAGCGTCACATTTGGCAATGGCCTGGTCAATAAGCCCTTTGTCGATATCTTGCTTGAGACTGCGCACAAATTCGGGAATATTTCCCTTTCCCGAAGCTTTCTTGAGGGCAATGATGCGCTCAACGATGTAGGCGACGAGCATCAGAATAAGCGCCATAAGCACGGAGACAACCGGACCGCCCTTCCATATAGCATGAAAAATAGACTCGGGCGGAGTGGTGCCCATCCAGACATAAAAGAGCAGAGAGACCGCGTAGGTTACTGCAATGAGTATCCCCGTAAAAAAACCCTGTTTCATAGACTCTTATTTTTTTTTGACTATTCTGAGAGGTAAACGAAGCATTATGAACCACCCTGCAATTTGCTATACTGTGACACAGTTTTTAAAGCAACCCAAACTCCGATGCTGAGCCTGAATAAAGCTGAACGGTAAAGCCCGATCAAGACAGAGAGAACCCCGGGTTTTAATTTAGTAAATAAGCTGGCAATTTTTCAACAGTAATCGTTCATTAAAGGAAAAAAGCACGTGTTCCTGCAACAATATTCAAGACATACAGGCGCATGATCCCTCCGGCAATCGTTGACGAGGTACGGCAAACGGCAGACATTGTCGAAGTCATCTCTGATTATCTGACGCTTCAGCCTTCGGGACGCAACTACAAGGCGCTCTCTCCCTTTACTGCGGAGAAAACCCCCTCTTTTTTTGTTTTTCCCGACAATCAAATCTACAAATGTTTTTCGACCGGCAAAGCGGGCAACGTCTTCTCCTTTGTCATGGAGATGGAAAAACTCCCCTTTCCTGAAGCAGTTGAACAGGTTGCCCGGCGCTCAGGCTTCGACCTCACCCGCTTTACCGAAAAAAAAGAGCCAAAATCGGCGCATGAAGAGAGCCTGACCGAGACCCTCCGCTGGGCTGCAAAATTTTTTCATGCAAAACTCTCAAGCGGAGAGGGGAAAACAGGTTATACCTACCTGGCAAATGAGCGGGGGCTGACGGAAACAACAATCAAAACGTTTGGCCTCGGCTATGCGCCCGATGCATGGGATCATCTCTTCACCGAGGCAAAGCGGGCGGGCATAGCGCAGGAGCAGCTTATTGATCTTGGCCTCATCACAGCGAAGAAAGAGGGAAACTCCTGGTATGACACCTTCCGCAACAGGGTGATTTTTCCCATTTTTTCTGTTGGCGGTACTGTTGTCGGCTTTGGCGGACGCACCCTTGAAAAGGAGACGCAGACGCCCAAGTACCTTAATTCACAGGAGAGCAAGCTCTTTGAAAAATCAAAGCTCCTCTATGGACTGCACGCCGCCAAAAATGAGATCCGGCGAATGGAGAGCGTACTGCTTGTTGAGGGGTACATGGATGTTCTGGCCCTGCACCAGGCGGGTATGACCAATGCGGTGGCCTCGTGCGGCACCTCACTGACACGCTACCAGGCAAAAATTTTGACCCGTTACACCAACCGCGTGCTCTTCATGTATGATGCCGACTCGGCGGGACAAAAATCGATGATGAGAGGTATCGACACCCTTCTGGCTGAAAACCTCACCCCCTTCGTCATCATGCTTCCAAAAGGTGACGATCCCGACACGTTTGTTCGTCGTGAGGGGCGTCAAAAATTTTTGCAGTTTGCTGAAGAGAATATGCTTTCGTTTCAGGATTTTCAGCTCCGTTTCTTTAAGGAGTCGGGAAATTTTGAACAGCCCGAGGTAAAGACGAAAGCGATCAAGACAATGGTACACACCATTGCGCTGATTCCTGACCGTATCCGCCAGGAGCTTTATATGCAGGAGCTGTCAAAAAAACTTGCCATCACCCTGGCAGCGCTCAAGGAACTTCTTGGCAGCGAGGAGGCTGGAGAGGAAAAGAGGAGATCGGCAGAGGAAAACCGGCGAGAAATTCCACCGCCACGCAAGCCAGAAGCGGAGCTCTCCGTACTCGAAAAGACCTTTTTGAAAGCGCTCCTTGAAAGTACCCAGTACGGAAATACGGTGCTCGAATTTGCTGCTTCGCATGAAGAGATGCTTGAGTTGCCACACCCGGTGGCGCAGCAGATTTTTACCCATCTGATCCGCCGTTACCAGGCGACGGCCAGCAATGCGGAAGAGAAAATAGATATTGCGTCGGAGATAAGTCAATTCAGCACTCCTGAATCAAGAGATCTTGCTGCCAGCTTGCTGATTGATCAGCCCATCAGCAAAAAGTGGCTTGAACAATCCAACGTCCACGCCGATAACGCGAAACGGTGTCTTGCGATGTTCCTTGACGGCTTCAAGAACCTTATTCTTGAACCCCTGGTGGCTCAAAAAAACCGGCTCACCGAAAGCATCCGGGTTGAAAACGATACGGAACGCGAAATTCAACTGTTGAGGGAGAAGATTGTGCTTGATAAAAAAATCCAGACAACTTCCCGTGATCTCAAAAAGATGATCACCTCCATTCTCGAAAACAGTTGACCACCCTTCTCCCCGCACCATAAACAATGCGGGGGGGATACAGAAAACTATACGTTATACCCTTCAATCGGGTTGCTCAGGCAGAGCGCTTTGATTTCCTCACGGACGGTGCGACAGACTTCAGCAACATCAGCCTTCTCAGCCGATGAGATTACCCTGTCGATAAGCTCAGCGATAAGGGTGCTGTCGGCCTCCTGCATCCCTCTTGTTGTCATGGCAGGGGTGCCGATGCGAATACCGCTCGTCACAAAGGGCGATTTGTCGTCAAAAGGCACCATGTTCTTGTTGACGGTGATGCCTGCTGCGTGCAGGAGGTTTTCGGCAACCTTGCCGGTAACGTTCTTGTTGCGCAAATCAAGCAGCATGAGATGGTTTTTGGTGCCACCGCTGACAATGTTGTAGTCGAGAGAGAGAAACTTTGCCGCCATCGATGCAGCATTTTTGATGACCTGAGCGGCATAGTCGCGGAATGAGGGCTGAAGGGCCTCACCAAAAGCGACCGCCTTGCCGGCGATGATGTGCATCAGGGGACCGCCCTGAATGCCCGGCATCACTTCGGCGTCCATAACCTCCGACATCATCTTGAGGCGTGAACCTGTTTTTGTTTTGATGGTAATGCCCATGGGATTTTCGAAGTCGGTGCCCATCATAATCATGCCGCCCCTCGGACCGCGAAGGGTCTTGTGGGTGGTGGTGGTCACAAAATGGCAGTGCGGCATGGGGTCGCCCAGAAAACCGGCAGCAATCAGCCCGGCAGGATGAGCGATATCAGCCATCAAAAAGGCTCCGACCTTGTCGGCAATTGCGCGGAAAGCCTTGACATCAAAACCCTGCGAGTAGGCGCTTGCTCCGGCAATAATCAGTTTTGGACGAACCTTGAGGGCAAGCTCCTCGACCTTGTTCATGTCAATGCAGCCCGTTTCGCGATCGACGCCGTAAGAGTGCGCATCGTACATCTGACCTGAAAAATTGACCGAGCTGCCGTGGGTAAGATGACCGCCGTGTGACAAATCAAGTCCCATGATAGTGTCGCCGGGTTTCAGCACCGCAAAAAGAACCGCCATGTTGGCGCTTGAGCCGGAATGGGGCTGAACGTTGACATAGTCGCAACCAAAGAGCTTTTTGGCCCGGTCGCGAGCGAGGTTTTCGGCCACATCAACATATTCGCAACCGCCATAATAGCGCTTGCCGGGGTAGCCTTCGGCATATTTATTGGTCATCACCGATCCGCACGCCTGCATGACGGCGCGGCTGGTGAAGTTTTCGGAAGCGATCAGTTCAAGCGTTTCGGTCTGCCGCACGGTTTCGCTGGCAATAGAGTCGAAAAGCTCTTTATCCTGCAGTTGAAGGATATCGGTATCCATCGTCTTGTATTCCTTTTCCTGACGGAAGTTTACGGGTTGGTTTGTGTTGTTTCAAAAGGGATGCTCCCTGCCGCGCATGAACAGCCAAGGATATGACCGAGCTTGTCGCGCTTTGTATCGAGATAGATTTGATTCATGGGGTTTGAGGCAATTTCAAGCGGAATGCGCTCAACAATTTCAAGGCCATAGCCCTCAAGACCGACCACTTTTTTTGGATTCTTGGTCATCAGCTTCATTTTGCGCACGCCAAGATCCTTGAGAATCTGTGCACCAATGCCATAGTCGCGCAAATCAGCTTTGAATCCAAGCTGTTCGTTGGCCTCAACGGT
>CAIQGA010000214.1 GCA_903871235.1 uncultured Chlorobiaceae bacterium | reverse complement strand
TTATGTCTCGATTAATCTCTCCGAATAACCACTTTTTTTGTGGTAATGGAAATCTATATGCGATAAAATTGATAGCTGGGATTAATTGATATAATTCTATTTAACATTTATAAAACGGGAATTGCTGATATTGCTTAGCGTTTGGCAATACGCTAAAAATATAATCATCAGCATCTTCTATTTCAGAGCTGAATGATGAGGAATTTATTGAAACAATTGAATCTTTATTCGCAACTGGTTTGATCGCAAGAATCACGGAGCTTAAGTCAATCAAACATGATGAAATTTTATCAGTGTCCACTAATTTATTAAATGCCGATAAACTTGCTGTTGCATCACCTTTTCCATCCTCAATTATAAGTTTTACTTCCGTTTTTTTTATTATGCCATTTTCAACTGCGTCGGAATAAGCTAACTCGCTACCTTGCTTAAAATATGCTCCATACTGTGCAGCTTTCCCTGTCAACGGCAACACAGCGCCAATATTCACCGTATCTTTCATAGGTTTTTGATTCTGTTGATTGCAACCATCAAAAACAATTGATACAGATGCTAATGCAAATAATAAAATATTTTTTTTCATTGGATGTTTTTTTTATTTAAACAAACAGTAAGTGATAATCATATTCAATTATGTTCGGTATGATTTTAATACGCATAAACACATTACCAAGTTTCATACCAACCATTTTATTCGAAATCTCTAAGCACTCTTTTACATGATGCTCCACAATAACTAATGAAACATCATTTTCCCTTTTTAATACGTTAAGATTCTCAACTATAAAACCAATATTCTGAGGCGACAATCCAGCGAAAGGCTCATCAAATAAAATCAATTTCGGCTGATGCAACGTTGCCATTGCCAACGTCAGCAACTGGCGTTCACCTCCGCTTAGGCTCATTGGCGTTCGCTTCAGATTTGGCTCCAGAGTCTTGAAAACGGACAGCGTCTCCTCTATTCCTTTCCGCAACACCTTTTTATCAAGCGTCAAACCAGCCATCTCCAGATTCTCTTTTACCGTAAGCTCTTCAAAGAGGTTGTTTTTTTGCGGAATATAGAGCAACCCTTTTTTCAATAATGCCGCCGTTGGCTTGCCGGTTATGTTCTCTCCATCAAACCATATCTGCCCATTATCCCATTGCGGCAACATTCCGTAAATGGCTTTGAGCAAAGTTGACTTCCCGCTACCGTTGCTTCCCGCAAGCAAAACAATATCGCCTTTGCTCACCTCCAATGATACGTCAAAAAGCACCTGCTTCTTGCCATAGCCTGTTGATAGGTTTTCAACTTTCAGCATTGCGTCGTCATAAATAAGCCGCCATTACCTGTTTATCTTCCCGAAGTGCATCCATAGTCTCGAAAGTTGAAAGGGTCCCTTCATGTAAAAAGAAAATCGTGTCAGCAACGTCGGCAATAAAATCGGTGTTGTGCTCAATCAGCAAAATAGTTTTGCTCTGCTCTCTCAAGGTACGAATAAGCTTGACAATCTTGTTCCGATACTCCGGCTGAATTCCTGCTACAGCTTCATCAAGCAGCAGCAGCTTTGCACCGTTGGCAACACAGCAGGCAAGCGTCAACAGCTTTTGTTGCCCGTAGGAGATTTCTCCAGCCAACGAATTCTTCACATCGCTGAGGTAATACTCTTCAATAATATCGTCTGCTTGTTGAGCTAACAGCTTGTTTGAGTTACGGTAAAACTGTTCCGGCAGCATGGCATGAAGCCAATTGTCCGTTGGATTGTGCTGCATGGCCAGGATAATATTTTCTTTTACCGTCAGTTTTGTAATGAGCCGCAAATCCTGAAAGGTTCGACCAATGCCTTGCCTGTTAATAGTGTATGGCTGTTGGTGTGCAAGATTTTTACCCCCGAACAAAATCTCACCACTTTGTGGCTTGATGAAACCAGTAATCAGATTAAACAAGGTTGTTTTCCCGGCACCGTTGCCTCCCATCAAGGCATAAACCTCCTTTCCCTCCAACGAAAAGGAGAGCTCTTTGAGGATTTGCTTTTCAGGCGAAAAGCCAAAAGTGAGCTGATTTATTGCAAGCATCAGGGCTCAGGAGCGATAATGGTTGTGAATACCTCTGATTCGTTTCATCAGTAAGCAAAATAACGTATAAACAGGACATAAGCATACAATTACACCTATTCATAGTCGCTTTTTTCATAAAAAACATCACACCACACCAAGAACACTCCGTCTTACCCTAACTGCAACTTACTTAAAAATAATAGATTGGCATTCATAGACCCAAAATAGCTCTGGCAACTCGAAACGAAGACTTTTCATTTTTTCATCGCCGCGAAAAAAAACTCACCTCCCGCAGCATTTCTTGTACTTCTTTCCGCTCCCGCAGGGGCATGGCTCATTGCGTCCGATTCGATCTACTTCGGTTGCCAAGGCCATCCCTTTTGCCCTCGCAATTTCACCGAGTCGGAAGGGGCGCCAGAATTCATTGAGTGCGAGCACACAATCAGGCACTCTCTCCCAGAGTTCTCTGAACTTCTTCGTCGATATCGGAACAGGATCGCCAGGCCTGACGCCGAGCATACCAATTGCAGATAACACCACTGAGGCTGTTTCATCCGAAAAGAGCGGCTCCCAGTCAGCTTCGTTGTAACTGACTCCGATCATAAATCCCGTTGCCCAGAGTTTGATCAGAGGATCCCTGGCTGCATCACTCTCATAGGTAAACGAGGCGGGAAATGGCTCGTAATGATCCGGGTACTTCATCAACAGCATGACAAGGCTGTTCATCATTTTCATCAGCAGCTCCATAATACGCCGCTCCTGTTCCGGACTCTCAAATTCCGGCTCGTTACCTTCTCCACTCATATCCCACACCAAAGGCAACCATGCACTGGGCGGAACAATTACCGGCCCAATAATCAGAGCCGTTAAAAATCCGTCAAGAGTATCAAGCATCATAGCCCCTTCGGGGGAGGCATCCGACAGCAGAAATTCCTGAAGCTCATCAAGCTCACTGTCGCTTATTATAATCGGGCTGTTATCTGAAAGATGTTTCTGTGTCATTATCGCGATGGTTTATTGTTCCGTAACTCTTATGGATTCCGTTGTTAGCGGCTATATGCCCTGCGCACTCCCCGGCTGGAGAAGATGATGATCTCATATTCCGCTCATTCGTTCATAAACCTTACTTCCCAGCCACTTCGACACCAGTTCCTGCAATTCTGGTTTGCCCATAAAGTCGGCAAAAAGCTCCTCGTTGAGTTCCATGCGCTCAATAAACAATGACTCCAGAACTTGCCTGAACACAAGCTGAAATTTATCGAGTGAATTGACCCCGGCAGCTTTCTTGAGCGCTTCATTCTGGCTTGCCGCTTCTGCGATCTGATCGAAAAAGAGTTGATCCGCTTCGTTCAGGTCACCACCAAAGCGCTCGTTGATGAGATCAATAAGCCGGGAGAGTGACACCTCCTCCTCATGCACCATGCC
>CAIQGA010000213.1 GCA_903871235.1 uncultured Chlorobiaceae bacterium | reverse complement strand
TTACCCTGCCGGAAAAATATACCGGTCTTGAAGATGCGGTTATCGGGCGTATTGAGCGGTTCCTTCCGCGTGATTTTGTAAAAAATGGGCGTGATCGCCAGAAAGTGAGCTACAACAAACGAGTCGAACTCAACACCGATTTTCAGGCACTCTGGAATAAAATCAGCCAGAAAACCCGGTATTCCGTAGAGTTTAAAACGTCGGAACTGGTCACTCTGGCGGCAGGGAAGGTGAGCAGCATGGCGGAAATCAAGTCAGTGCAGATTGAGATCACCAAAAGAGACCTCGAAATAAAAGAGTCCGGGCTTGAAGGCGGCAAAAACACCAGCAGCAGAACACACCTTGTCCATAACGTGCAACCGCTGCCGGATATTCTCGCCTTTTTGCAGCGCGAAACCGAACTGACCAGAGGAACATTGGTTGAAATCCTGAAGAAATCGGGACGGTTGAAAGATTTCACCCTCAACCCACAATCCTTCATTACCGAAACCACCAGAATGATCAACCGCTCACTGCACGAACTGATTATCGACGGCATCAAATACGAACCAATCAAAGGCCAATACTACGAAATGCGCCTCTTCGAAGCCGAGGAGATTGAAGAGTACCTCAGCCGCCTCTATACCATCCAAAGTACCGACAACCGCACCCCGTTCAACTACATTGCCTGTGATTCTGGCCCGGAAGAGGAGGTAGCCAAACTCCTCGATGCCGACGAACGGGTAAAGTTTTTCTGCAAGCTGCCGCGCTGGTTCAAAGTAGCAACACCACTCGGCGACTATAACCCCGACTGGGCAGTCGTTGTTGATGACACTCAAAAACTCTATCTCGTCCGCGAAACCAAAAGCACCCTCGACCGCGATAAACGCCGCTCAACCGAAAACAAAAAAGTCGATTGCGGCAAAGCCCACTTCAAAGCCCTCGGCGTCAACTTCAAGGATGCCACGACAATTTATGAAGTGCTGAATCCGTAAACCACACACGCTCTCTATTGCTTTTTTATGAGGTATTATCCGTTGAAGCTTAAACGCTGCGTATGGTGCTGCAAAAACTGTCCAACTCGCAAATACCACAACTGACAACAAAGAAAGGTTTTGCATATATGAAAACAAAAAGTCCCCGGAAAGAGTCCAGAGCCTCGTTGTCGACCGGGAAAAGCCTCATCCTTTGGTTTGATTTACCTGAAAAGTGCTCACTTTGCCTCTGCCCCACCCATTACGCCCTCTGCTCCGACTTTTATCCACCAATACATACGTAAAAAGCCATCAACAATGGAATACTCAAAATCTCTGCGTACATTATTTCCATGCGTATTCTGTGAAAGAGGCAGTGTTCAGCGTTTTCATGCTGACCCGTATATAAAGCAGAAAAGCGTATGTCGTTCTTGTATGGGCCATAATTCAAAAATTCGCTTTTATGCGGATTCATCTAATTCTTGTCAGGCTGTAAAATGCAAGAAATATTATGAATAAACTGTCGTACGAAGAATATGCTATCATTGTAGAGCAGGCTCCAATCATGATTTGGAGGTCTAACCTTACAATGGGATGTGATTATTTTAATGATATATGGTTAAATTTTACAGGTAAAACATTAGCTCAGGAAATTGGTAATGGATGGGTAGAAGGAGTTCATAAGGATGATTTCCAATATTGCGTTGATATATATACAGAAAATTTCAAACAAGAAGCAATATTTGAAATGGAGTATAGATTAAAACGATACGATGGAGTATTTAGATGGATTCTTGATAGAGGTGTTCCATTTTATCAAAAAAACATATTCACGGGCTTTATTGGAAGCTGTATTGATATTACATCAAAAAAGGAAGCAGAAGAAACATTGCAGAAAGCACATCTCAATGAAATTGAACAACTTCGTGGAGTCCTACCTATTTGCTCCTATTGTAAAAAAATAAGAAATGATAAAAATTATTGGGAACAACTGGAAACGTATATAACCAGTCACTCCCTTGCGCTATTCTCTCATGGGATTTGTCCTGACTGCCTTGCAACAGTGCAAGCGGAATTATAAAATACTTTCCAAAGGTAGAAAAAAAGTGGATATTATGGAACTTTACGAGAACTTCGGTATAATTTTTTTTTGATTGTGAGAGGGCAGGTGACAATGGATAATGGACAATTGCTTGAAAAATTTGTTCTGATACGCGGCGGCGAGTGTTCGATGGGCAGTTTGGAAGCTGAAGCTGGCCGTGATGATTACCGGTTATTTGGTGTCAAAGCCAATGAAAACCGGCATCAGGTGATCGTGAGTGACTTTTTTATGGGTAAATATGCCGTCACCGTTGCCGATTTCAGGAAGTTCGCGGAAGCTACAGGGTACAGAAGTGATGCTGAAAAAGGGGGGTTCAGCGTCATTTTCATTGACGGGAACGTTGAAGACCGGTCAGGAGTCAACTGGCGTCATGGAGTAACCGGCACTGAGCGCCCTGAGGAGGAGGGGAACCATCCGGTTGTGCATGTGAGCTGGAATGATGCGGTAGCCTATGGTGAGTGGATGAGTGGAAAATCGGAAATGCGGTTTCGCTTGCCGACTGAAGCGGAGTGGGAGTATGCCTGCCGGGCAGGAAGCAAGAGCGCATTTAATACGGGTAAAAACCTGACGACCGCAGAGGCAAATTATAACGGAAACCACCCATGGAACAACAACGAGAAAGGGATTTGCCTGGAAAATACGGTTGCTGTTGATAGTTTTGCACCCAATGGCTGGGGGCTCTACAACATGCATGGCAACGTCTGGGAGTGGTGCAGTGACTGGCTTGGGGGGAGCTATTATGACGAATGCAAGGAGAAGGGGAGAGTTGCCAACCCTGCGGGACCAGCAACCGGTACCTTTCGCGTGATTCGTGGCGGAAGCTGGAGCTTCAATGCCGGGCGCTGTCGGTCGGCTTATCGCGGCCACAGCGTCCCCGGCCTCCGGTACTGCAGCGTCGGCTTCCGGCTGGTGTTTGCTTTGTAGGCGGAGAATGAGTGTTGTCGATATGGTACCAGTCACCATCCATTTTATCAATAGTTTTAACCTCGCCAACGACATGCGGCAAGAATGGTGCTGCCCAATTTGCAACTATTAACATTGATCCATCGCAGATTGACCAGATTCTTGTCAATCTCTGTATCAATGCCCGTGATGTGATAACTGGTAATGGGCGAATCACCATCGAAAGCAGTCGTTTTTCAGTGCCCGAAATTACCTGTGAAGCTCAGTAAAGATGCCAATACATGAGAGATACTCTTCACAACGATACACTCCGGGGTGCTGTAGAATAGGAACTCAAGAACCCTTCGTTCCCACCTCATCCATCAAGTCAGCTCTGCTCACCAAAAAATTCAAAAAAATGCAGCAAGAAGTGGAAAGTTCAAAATTCATGCGTACATTTGCGTGTAAACTTTACAGTAAAAGTGATAGTAATCAGCGTTCTTGTGCCGATCAGCTTAAAAGACAGAACTGAAATCGGTTGGGTGGTTGCTTGCCATGCGTAAAATTAGCGATGTTTTGAATCGTAAGCGTCTGGCTTCTTGTATGGTTTACAATTCAAAAATCCGCAGATCAGGCGGATTAATCTCATTATTGTTAGACGCTACAATCAGAGAACCCGACATGGATGTTTTACAATCGCAGTTATGGATGCAGATTGCATCAACAATCCTCATAGCGTTCACATTTCTCGTTTATGTTTTTCAGTTGCGGGCTGTGCGTTCCGCTTCTACTGCGCAGAACATTTTGGCAGTTCACACTTTTCTACAGCAGCCTGACGTTCGTGAAGCGCGTCGGATTCTTTACACAACCCTGGTTGGGAAGCCAATCAATTTTTGGACTGATGAAGAGAAACGAGTGGCTTCTCTTGTTTACGGAACCTATGACTTGGCAGGTATGCTGATAAAGAGTGGCTTTTTGCCTAAGGCCTTTTTCGTTAATAATTTTGGTGAAAACATTATAAAGTCCTACAACGTTCTTGAGCCCTTTCTCAGAGAATTTCCTGCAAATGCAACCGGTACGAAGTGCGGTGATCATATGAAATGGCTACGCGACGAAGCTCTGCGCTATGGCATCACGAGTAACATCTGATTTCCGGATCCGCACTTGGCCTGAAGAGATCGTCCGGCTTGACCCACATCTCCACAAATTTCGTTTTTCCCGCAATTTGACTACGGTTTTAATATCACATTGATCGTCCAGCTTGAATTGCTGAATAACATTATTACGAATCATTGCCAGAGAGAGAAGTGCAACCGTTGCAGTCCTGAGAGTTTCCAGTTCTTTGGTGAGAATGTATCAATATCTTTGAGCCGATAGCCGGGGGGCACTGAACCCCGGGTTGGTCTATTCTCCTCATTAAAAAGCTCTTCCGGGAGAGATAATGTTTTTGAAAATCAAAAATAGAGTGTAAATTACGGGACATTAGTTATTAGAGGAGAGGTCGCATAGTTGGTCTAGTGCGCTCGCCTGGAAAGCGGGTAGGGTGTCACAGCCCTCGAGGGTTCGAATCCCTCCCTCTCCGCCAGGAACATTGCCGAAAAATTTATAGAACTTTTATTTACGGTTTTCGGGGAGATTTAGTATCTTCATTTTCTGTTCTTTTTGTACAAGGAGGATTTGCCTAATTGGTAAGGCAGCAGTCTTGAAAACTGCCGGGTTCACGCCCATGGGGGTTCGAGTCCCTCATCCTCCGCAACACCACCCTGGAGAGGTGGCCGAGTGGCTGAAGGCACCGGTTTGCTAAACCGACGTAGTTCTTATAGGGCTACCGAGGGTTCGAATCCCTCCCTCTCCGCAACAAACCCCGC
>CAIQGA010000212.1 GCA_903871235.1 uncultured Chlorobiaceae bacterium | reverse complement strand
GTGCTGGTGGGTAACAAGATCTCTCCGGGCAATCCTGTGGTGAAGGGTGACGGGACGGTGGTGCGTACGCTATGGGGTGAACTTGCGTGGCAGCTCGGTGGGAAAAAGGCTTTTGACCGGGTGGCTGCTGATGACGAGATGGCTACCAGCCCCGGTGACCTGTTGCGTGAACTCTTTAATGAGTACAGCCCCTGCATGATTCTTATTGACGAGTGGGTAGCTTATGCCCGCCAACTGCATGACCAGAGCGACCTTCCGGCGGGCGGCTTTGAGACGCAGTTTTCTTTTGCCCAGGTGCTGACCGAATCGGCCAAGTTAGCCAAAAATTGTTTGCTGGTTATCAGCTTGCCAGCTTCAGACACGACTGGCTCACCGCATACGCAGGCCAATGATGTGGAGGTGGGCGGTACCCGTGGCCGTGAGGCGCTCGACCGGTTGCGCAATGTTGTTGGGCGGGTGGAATCCTCCTGGCGGCCCGCGAGTGCTGAGGAGGGGTTTGAGATTGTGCGTCGTCGCCTCTTTCAGCCACTTGCTGACCCTGAGCAGTTCAAGCAGCGGGATGTGGTGGCGCGTGCCTTTGCTGATTTTTATCGCAGCCAGCAGGCCGAGTTTCCCCCTGAGACGCGTGATGCCGGATATGAGCAGCGTATTAAGGCCGCTTATCCGATTCATCCTGAAATTTTCGACCGACTCTACACCGACTGGTCAACGCTGGTGAAGTTCCAGCGCACGCGTGGCGTGCTGCGCCTGATGGCGGCGGTCATTCACAGCCTCTGGGAAAAGGGCGACCGTAACCCGCTTATTCTCCCGGCAAATGTAGCCATTGATGATCCTCGTGTGCAGTCCGAATTGACCCGATACCTCTCTGATAACTGGGTGCCGGTTATCGAAAAGGATGTTGATGGGCCAAACTCGCTCCCGCTTAAAATTGATAGTGACCAACCCAATCTTGGCAAGTATTCTGCCTGCCGCCGGGTCGCCCGTGCCATCTACATGGGCTCGGCACCGACAACGGCTGCTGCTCACAAGGGAATCGAAGACCGGCAGGTGAAGCTTGGCTGCGTGATGCCCGGCGAATCACCGGCAATTTTTGGCGATGCCCTGCGTCGTATGGCAAGTGCCGCAACCTATCTTTATCAGGATGGATCACATTACTGGTATTCGACTCAGCCAACGGTAACCAAACTGGCCGAAGATCGCGCCGAACAGTTGAAGCGCGAACCTGACAAGGTTGTAGCAGAACTCGAAAAACGGTTGCGCAAGGAGCTTGCCACTACCGGCGATTTTAACCGCATTCACCCCATGCCACAGAGCGGTGCTGACGTGCCGGATGATCTGGATGCACGGCTGGTCGTGTTGGGTCTTGCCCACCCCTACAGCCGGGAAACCGGCAATGCCGCCGATCTGGCCGCAAAAGCAATTCTGGAGAACCGGGGCAATTCACCGCGTCTCTATCGCAATACGCTGCTCTTTCTTGCCGCAGATAAAACCCGTCTGCAGGATCTCGACGAAGCCGCCCGGAAATACCTTGCCTGGCACTCAATTCTTGATGAGCAGAAAAATCTCAACCTCTCACCCTATCAGGTAACACAGGCTGAAAACCAGAAAAGCAGCGCAGAGAGCGCCGTTACCGCCCGCTTGCCTGAAACCTGGCAGTGGCTGCTGGTGCCGGTACAAAGCTCTCCGCAAGCACCCATAACCTGGGAAGCATTGCGCCTCACCGGCAGCGACCCGCTGGCCATACGTGCCAGCAAGAAGCTTCGTACCGATGAACTTTTTCTCACCAGTTTTGCACCAACGCGCTTGCGAATGGAGCTTGATCGTATACCACTTTGGCGCGGTGACCATGTGGCTGTGAAACAGCTTGTGGAGGATTTTGCCCGTTACCTCTATTTGCCTCGACTCAAGAATTCGGCAGTACTGTTGGGCGCAATCAATGCAGGCTTGAGCTTGCTCACCTGGTCGCAGGATAGTTTTGGCTTTGCCGACAGCTTTGACGAAGCCGCAGGCCGCTACAGGGGCTTGCGCAACGGCACTGTAGCTTTCCTTACTGATCCTCATTCGCCTGAGCTTGTTGTGAAACCTGATATTGCCAGCAGGCAGATTGATGCAGAGCGTGCAGAACTATCAGTGCCCGCTCCTTTACCAGAAGCTGGAGAGAGCGGCGACGGCAGGGGTGGGACGGTGCAACAGGGCAACGGCCAGACGGTAGCAACCCCCCAGGCAGTTTCAACCAAGCCCAAGCGGTTTCATGGAACCGCCACCCTTGATGCTACTCGTGTCGGTCGTGATGCCAGTA
The DNA here is from genome assembly GCA_903871235.1 of uncultured Chlorobiaceae bacterium. Classification (GTDB taxonomy): domain Bacteria; phylum Bacteroidota; class Chlorobiia; order Chlorobiales; family Chlorobiaceae; genus Chlorobium. Next base: position 6,312 of record CAIQGA010000212.1, on the reverse strand, counting down.
AAATTGCCGAGGAGGTCATCGCCCATCTTGCAGGCATTGTTGGAGCACGGGTGAACGTCACCATAGAAATCGAAGCCGAATTACCCGATGGAGCCCCGGATAACGTTGTTCGTACCGTAACCGAAAACAGCAGAACACTGAAGTTTACCAGCCAGGGGTTTGAAAAGGAGTAGCGGTTCCTGTAACAGGGAACGTGCGTCTGATTGAGGAGGATTTTTACCGGCAAAAGAGGTGCTGTCACATCTGGTTTCAAAAGAGGACGACTTGCACAAAACAACAGTACCACCGAAGAGCTGTCTACCATTCGCTGGGCCGTTGCATAATTGAATTTATTCTATTGATACCCCATGAGCAAATACGAAGAGCTGGTAAAAAAGCTGAAAGAGATATTCAACGGCGATCATAATATTCCCGCAGTCTTTACCACTACCGAATCGGAAGGTAGCGTTACCAAAACACTTAAAATCCGCCAGATTGAGCCGGAGTTTCTGAGCCGCATGTTCAGCGTGGAGGGGGTGTCATGAGTTTAATCACGGTTCATGTTGACTATCGCCTCGCGCTTGGCGAAATCAAACAGCGCATTCAAACAACGCAAATGCGTGCAGTGCTGGCTGCGAACAATGAATTAGTGAGCCTGTATTGGTATATCGGTCAAAAGATAGTGACGTTGCAGCAGGCACAAGAGTGGGGAGGCGCTGTAGTGGATGAGATGGCCAAAGATTTGCAGGCTGAGCATCCCGGTATTCAGGGGTTTTCCCGTACCAGCTTATTTGCCATGCGCCAGTTTTATCTGTTTTTATCACATCGCTTTACAATTGTCCCACAGCCTGTGGGACAATTGCCCTGGGGACATATCCGAACTATTCTGTCTAAAATCAAGGACGTTGATGTTGCCCTTTTTTATGCCGCTGCATGTGCTGAAAATGGTTGGAGTCGTTCAATTCTATCTCTTCAGATTGAACAAGGTTTACATCTCCGTCAAGGCCTTGCTCCAAGCAACTTTAAAGCAGTCCTTCCATCTCCTCAGTCTGAACTTGCCCAGCAAACCCTGAAAGATCCCTATATGTTTGATTTTCTTACGCTCAGCCAGCGGGCTGTAGAGCGTGATGTTGAAAATCAGTTGGTGGCAAACATTACACGCTTTTTGCTTGAGCTGGGCAAAGGTTTTGCTTTTATAGGGCGACAGTACCCCCTGGAAGTCAATAACCGCAGCTATTTTTTGGATTTACTTTTCTACCACACCCGATTGAAATGCTATGTGGTTGTGGAGCTGAAAACGGGAGAGTTTAAACCAGAGTATGTGGGCAAAATTAATTTTTATTTGTCGGCGGTTGATGACCTGTTGCGGGGCGAGGGCGATCAGCCGAGTATCGGGTTAATTTTGTGTAAAGATAAAAACCGGTTGGATGTGGAGTATGCCTTGCGCGATGTCAATAAGCCGATAGGAGTCAGCTCATTTATTACCAAAGAGATCCCGATGGATATACAGACGCAGTTGCCCACGGTAGCCGAAATTGAAGAAGAGCTGGCGGGGAAACTATGAGCCGAACCCAATCGAAGAAACGCAGGTTCCACGAGGAGCTGGTGCTCAATCAATGGATGATGGGCTTTTTTAAAGGCGGCAGCTTGCACGCAATGAAAAGCCGTCTTGGTGAAGATCGGCATGAGGGGATAAAGGATGCTGGCCAGACCGGATTTTTTCATGAGCTGCGTCAGAATCTTTTTTTATGTGGATCGTATCAGCGAGCAAACCCTGCTGCGCTATGAACCAGAACACCCTTGCAGTTACTCCGGAAAATGAAGAGCTGAACCGGCAACTTGCGCAGCTTGCGGTGGAGTTTCTGGATCTGTTTACCCGTCATAAAGGGATGGTGGAAGATGAGTCTGTTATTTTGAACTCACTCTATCTTGAAAAACTGGGTCGTTTTCAGCTTGAGTTATTGCAGAAGAAAACTGAAGCGGCGCGGCTTAAAATGAAAATGAAGTTGATACAGGCGGCAATAAACCGTGATGAGCGACCTGATTTGCAGGCGATAGAGAGGTCGGTAGATAAAAAATTTCAGGAATATTTTGCTGAAATTGAGGCTCAAGCCGCCGCGTTGGATCAGGCAAAAGAGGTGCTGTCACATTTGGTTTCAGAAGAAGATACCCGGAAGCTGAAAGAGTTGTTTCGGGTGCTGTGCAAACGGCTCCATCCTGATCTGAACCCGAATCAAGCGGAAGATGAAAAAGAGTTGTTCATCAAGGTGAAATCAGCCTATGATCTGCAGAAAATAGCTGAACTGCAAAATATTCTTCTCTATCTTGACGAGTCGAAAAGGGAGAAGATTGATTCTCTCTCAGGTGATGAAAAGATGGAGCGAATCAGCCGTTTGGAAAGCAACATCAAAGCGTTGACTGCCAAAATAGCTCAACTCTATCAAACGTTTCCGTTCAATATCAAAGAGTTGATTTTTGATGAAAAATATATCACCCGGAAGCAGAATGAATTACAACATGATATTGAAAAATTTGAGCAGGAACGAGTCAAGTATCTGAATATTATCAATATCATGATTGATGAGTGAATCTCTCATACCCATAACGCCAGGCTTGCTGGCTCTTCTGCATGGAGAGGGGAGAGGTCTTGCGCTTTTTTCGCAGGAGATTTTGGTACTGGAAATAGTTGTTGCTGGTACAAGCTATTGTGCTGAAATTGAGAGCATTGAACCTTGTATTCTGCCTGAGAAAGTTTTGACGATGAAAAGAGAGCCTGACAATAAATTTGACAAGTTTGCGATTGCTCTTTATTGCGACGACACTCGTATTGGATTTGTACCGGCAGCAATGAACCACGTCTGTTCACGCTTGATGGATGCCGGGAAAGTATTTGTGTGCAGGGTCGTTTCGAAAAACCGGATTGATACCTGGCTGCAAATAGATGCCCATATTTTTATGGTTGAGTGATTGCCAGACGGTTTGATGGCACTGTTCCTGTTTCCTACCATTGAGCTAAACGATCTCCTCCAGCAATGCCATAATCTCTTCCGGTCGCTGCACCAATGCTTTTGCGCCAAACTCAAGCAACTCGCTTTCAGGTCGGAATCCCCAGAGGACGCCGAGAGGGTACATGCCAGCTCTTGTGGCGGTCAGCATGTCGATGCCGCTGTCGCCGACGTAGAGGATTGAGGAGGGCTCTTCGTGGAGCATCCGGGCGACAAGCAGGGCGCCCTGGGGGTCGGGTTTGTGGGCTATAGCACTGTGATGGCCCATGACAACATCGAAATTCCACTCTTTCAGGAGCTCATCTGCGCAGAGTTGGGTGAAGTGGTCGGCTTTGTTGGAGAGGATTGCTTTTTTGATGCCTCGCTCTGTAAGTGCGTCGAGCAGGGTGCTGATGCCGGGATAGGGTCGCGAGTTTTGGTTCCAGTTGTCGGTATAGTGCGTCATCAGCTCTTTGAGCAGAAAATCGATGGTTTCCGGGGTTCCAGCTTCTTCGGGCAGCGCTTTTTTGACCAGCTCTCTCATGCCGTGCCCGACGAGAAAGCGGCATTCATCGACGGTATGGACGGGGTAGTGGTGCAGGGCAAGGACGGTGTTGAGGGTGTTGACAATATCCTGAAGGGTGTTGAGCAAGGTGCCGTCGAGGTCGAAGATAACTGCTTTGCAGGTCATAGGAGAGGTTCTCTGGTTTTGAAGGATTCAGCGGTGAGCCACCGGGAATTATAATGATGCAATAAAAAAAGCACCCTGTACCGACGGTATAAGGTGCTTCTTTTGAAAAAACAGCCGCTTACTTTTTAACAGGGATGATTACCGCTGTTACGTTCTGTACAAGTTGACCTGCTGTGCCGGTTACATTCTGGAAAACTTCACCAGCGGTGTTGGTTGCGCTCTGCAGCAACTGACCAGCGGTGCCTGTTGCGCTCTGCAACAACTGACCAGCGGTGCCTGTTGCGTCCTGTAACAACTGACCAGCGGAGTTGACTGCATTGCCAGCAAGATCAAGAGCTGACTTTACTACTGGTTCAACAACTGATACTACGGCTTTTGCTCCAGCGCCGAGAACGTCGACCTGCCCCTGCACAAGCTTTCCTGCGGTGTCAACAAGGTTGCTGAGTGCAACTGAAAAATCGTTAATTGCGTCGTTTGCCATGATGGTTATTATTTTATGGTTATGGGGAAGATATGTTTGGTCAAAATTGATTCGTGTATATTCGTATACTGATCGTTTTAACTGCAATCTCCGGCATTTAACGCAATTTAATAAATTTAATCAAGAGAAGCCAATAGAAAACTGTTTTTAATGCGTTGGTCGTTTGCTCGATAAAGCAAGTGCAGATGAAATTTCAAAGTTACCCTCTTGCTGTGTATCTTACCTTTGAATTTTAAAAAAACGAGAATTGAAACCATGATAAAAAAAATTTCGCTGTTTGTTGTTTTGTTTGCTGTTACCTTCTCCATGATGGCCAGCGCGGCAGTTCCGACTCTTGTGCTTGATGGCTCTACGACCGTAGGTCCTCTGGCAAAGACATTTGCTGCATATTTTACGAAAAAATATAGGGTTCCTGTTAACGTGAGCGAGTCGGGCAGCGGCAATGGCGCTAAAAGCCTGATTAACGGTTCCTGCACCATTGCTACAATGTCACGAGCCATGAAGGCGGCTGAAATTGCGGCGGCTCGCCAAAAAGGGGTCAATCCTGTTGCCTCCATTGTTGCGCTTGATGGTCTTGCCATGGTTGTTCATCCGGCAAATCCGGTGCGCTCGCTTTCGAAAGCGCAGATCAGCAGCATTTATCGCGGCACCATCACCAACTGGAGGGAGGTGGGAGGTCCTAATGCCCGTATTGTTGTTCTTCAGCGTGAATCCAACAGCGGGACGGAGGAGTCGTTCAAGGAGCTGGTGATTGGTAAAGGGGTTCAGATTACTGGAAGTGCAGAAACCCAGTCGAGTAACGGCTCGGTAAAAAGCCGGGTGAGCACAACCCTTTCAGCTATCGGCTTTCTCGGCCACGGCTTTGTTGATGGCTCGGTAAAAGTTATTGCGGTCAATGGCGTTTTCCCTACCGTTGCGACGGTGAAAAATGGCACCTATCCGGTATCGAGACCGCTTTATTTTTATACGAATGGCCAGCCTGCGGGGGTGGTCAAACAGTTTATTGATCTGCCGAACAGCGCCGATGGAAAACGGATGATTACTGAACTTGGCTTTATCAACCGCTGAGATCATTTTTTTTGACACTAAGAGCACCTTTTTACATGAAAGCCGGTTAAGCAATTACTCCGGCTTTTTTGTTTTTGATGTTTCTGGGGCAAATGTTGCATACTTGTAACAGAAGGGTGGTTGTATTGTGTGGTGAAAGCTCTTAGATTGGGCCTGTCACATTGAAAGTGGCCGTATTGTAAAAAGAAAATATTCAAGACTATGGCTGGAGAGAGTGGAGGGGAGTGCAACCGCACCAATGCCTTTGTGGTGAGCGCCCGTAAACGCACCATGCAGAAGGTGGCAAAAAAAGCCGGGGAGAGTCTGCTTTTTGCCGTAGCCTCTTTTGTGGCTGTTATTGTTCTGTTCATCTTTTATTTTGTGGCGCGTGATGCGGTTCCGTTTTTCCAGATCCGTGGCTTCACTGAATTTTTCACCAGTTCAAACTGGTATCCGGCCGATGACCCTGGCGAATTTGGCGCTCTTGCCATTATCTACGGCAGCTTGATGGTGACATTCGGTTCTGCCTTGATTGCCGTTCCGATGGGCGTGGCCGCAGCAATTTGCCTGAGTGACATCCTCCCTTTTTCGATACGGCAGTATGCTAAACCGGTTATTGAGATGCTTGCGGCAATTCCTTCGGTCGCTTTTGGTTTTTTCGCACTTGTTGTTTTGGCTCCCCTTTTGCAGAATAACGGCGGCCCAATGTTGATGTGGGCGTGGTGGATACTCGTTTCACCCTTTATGCTGCTTGCTGTTATTGTCCTGTCCGATCTTCTGACGACGAAGATAATCGAGCCGAAACGGCGTCAGCAACTGCACATCTTTTCCCTGATTCTCTTAGGTCTCCTTTCGATTTTGCTGCTGTTCAAGGTTGGTACGGTTCTCTATGGGATTCAGATTCTGACTGGCACCAATGCATTGACAGTTTCCATTATTTTGAGCTTTATGGCCCTGCCAACTATTGTCAGTGTTTCCGAAGATGCGCTTCAGGCGGTCGGGCGCGACATTCGTGAGGGGAGTTACGCCCTTGGAGCTACCAGGGCTGAAACGATTATCAAAACTGTTCTTCCTGCCGGAAGCAGTGGTATTCTTGCGGCAGTTATTCTCGGCATCATGTGCGCTCTCGG
>CAIQGA010000211.1 GCA_903871235.1 uncultured Chlorobiaceae bacterium | reverse complement strand
GATTTTTCAGGATTTGATGTTATTGCCATCACCTCTCGGACGCTCAATGCCTCCAAAGCCTACCGGATTGGCGATGCCGCCCTCGCCCAGGGCAAAACCGTGATTCTCGGTGGTGTCCATCCCACCATGCTGCACGATGAGGCTTCAGGGCACTGCACCAGCGTGGTCTACGGTGAAATTGAGTCGATCTGGACGGAACTGGCCACCGATGTGCTGAAGGGAACGATGAAAAGCATCTACCGCGCCAAGGAGCTCAAACCTATGAGCACGATGCAGCACCCCGATTTCAGCCTTGCGCTGCAATCGAAAAACGCTAAAAAATATAGCTCCCGCATCCCGATTCTTGCCACCAAAGGGTGCCCGGTAGGATGCAACTTCTGCACAACACCAACCATTTACGGCAAAAACTATCGCTACCGCGAGCTTGACTTTGTGCTCGATGAGATGCGCTACCATCAAGAGCGGACAGGAAAGAAAAATGTTAACTTTTCTTTCATGGACGACAACATCAGCTTCCGTCCAAAATATTTCATGACGCTGCTCGAAGAGATGGCCAAACTCGGTGTGCACTGGAATGCCAATATCTCCATGAACTTTCTCGACAAACCCGAAGTTGCCGAACTTGCTGGCCGCTCCGGCTGCGACCTGCTCAGCATCGGGTTTGAGTCGCTCAATCCCGAGACCCTCAAAACCCTGCACAAAGGGTCAAACCGTCTGGGCAACTACGAGCAGGTTGTGGGCAATCTGCACAAAAACGGTATTGCCATCCAGGGATACTTCATGTTCGGCTTCGACAACGACACCGAAGAGAGCTTCCAGCTCACCTACGACTTCATCATGAAGAACAAGATCGAATTCCCGGTCTTTTCACTCGTCACCCCCTTTCCCGGAACCCCCTACTTCGACGAGATGAAGCCTCGTATCCGCCACTTCGACTGGGACAAGTACGACACCTACCACTATATGTTTGAGCCAACCAACATGACTGGCGAACGACTGCTCGAAAACTTTGTCAAACTCCAGAAAGAGGTCTACAAAGGGCGCTCCATCATGCAGCGTATGGCCGGCAAACCACTCAACTGGGTCTGGCTCGCCAACTACGCCATGAACCGCTTCACCAGCAAACTCTCGCCGGAGTACTATTACTAAGGGTTTTTGGCTGGCAAGTTGCCGTGCATATACAGGCGAATACTCTTGCTGTTATTCGCCTGTAAGCAACCTCTCAGTCAGCATGGTCATAAAATCCCGACGGGTCGATACGAACATATAGACATAAACATCCTGCACGCCAACCTCATAGATGACTCTTGTTTGCCCAACCAGCCTCTCTCGAATTCCCTGCAACCCGAGGGTAACGGCCTCATCAGGAACAAAACCAGCATAAGGGAACTCGCCAATGTTCCTTAGCGTCTCTTTGTATTGTTGCTCTGCATCGTGCCAGACCGCCACGCCAAACTTACGCCCAACATATTTTCTGATTTCACGATAATCATCTTTCGCGCAATCGAGTACGAAAAGAGAGTGCGCCACTATCCCTCCTTCTCCATTTCAGCAAAAAAATTCTCAGCGCTCTGATATTTTCCTTCGAAAATCTCTTTCTTGCCCATGTTGACAAGCTTCAGAAAAGCCATGGTTTCAAGCTGTTCTTCGTAGGTACGAATGTCCATGACGACAATCTTGGCTTCCCCATTCTGGGTGACAATAAGCGGACTGCGATTCTCTTCAAAATCCCTTACGATCTCGGCTGCATGTGACTTAAGGTAGGAAATCGGGCGAACCCTTTCTGATAGTTTCATTATAGCTCCTTTTCGTATACGGTCATCCTTGATAACTGAATATAGACTAAATTCGGATTTTTTCCCTACTCAGATCACAGTGAAACCCGAGTTCCGACTCTTTCTGCATGAAACGCTTGGTCCACTTCTCTATACCAACCAAAACGTCACACAGACGGCGGCGTAGTAATGCGCTGCTGTTACCCGACAAAACGTTGGAGCGCGGGGTTGCGGTGAATGCCCAACACGTTCTCCACCCCCGGTCCGTCAAGTCGCTTGCGCAACCGCAAGAAGCAACCATCGCACAAGCTGAAAATGACGAACGCAAAAGGTGCACCCCCTGCGATACTGTCTGACAAAAAATCACAAATAATCAAAAACCTTATCTGACGCATGCTTTTATTATTCAACTGCTTTGGTTATTTTCCCCTGTGAATTCTTTTACGCACAAAAAGTATAAGTCAGGAT
>CAIQGA010000210.1 GCA_903871235.1 uncultured Chlorobiaceae bacterium | reverse complement strand
TGAATAAGTTTTTCTTTTTGTGAATTATCGAGGGCGTACGGAGCGGTCAGTTTGCTGCTTGCTTCAAGATGTAATGACCCGCTTTCATTTTTTGCGAGTTGGATATAGATGTTTTTTTTTCCGTCAGCGATAAAAATCACAAAATCACCATTAACGGAACCATTTTCCAACAACCGCCTAATCCAGAAACTGATAATTCTGATCTGTTCATTCATTAATCCGTCGACAATTGCGCCTTCTCCTGGTATTACGACTGTTTGATCAGAATCAGAGAGTGCTGTTAACAATTTTTCAATTGTGATATTCTGGTTCCCTTCATAGAATAGTATTTGCGTTCTGCTTAAATTGAATTTCCAGTCATCAGGAATAACAAGAGCTTTTATTATCACAGGAATGATTAATTTATTTGATTCCTCTGCAAGATTATATTCTTTCTTTACTATTGATGATTGTACTGAATATGGAGAGAGAAGAAGAATAAATACTTCAGATGATGTGATGGCTTTGGCAATGCTCGTATCCCATTGATCACCAACTTTTATTTTTTTTTGATCGATCCAGATGTTATGTCCTCTGTTTTTGAGGCTATCACCGATAGTATTTGCTATAGCGCGATCTTTGCTTGAGTAACTGATAAAAACATGTGCCATTGTTCAGCTTGTTTGCTTTTTGATAGTTGTTGCCGCAGTAGCTCTTGTCGAATGGTTAAAACGTTAATCTTGAGATGAAGATTAACCTGCGGCCTGTCGTCCCAATTACTTCCAGACTGAAGGGGCAAATAAGCATGTTGGGAGCTATCTTGAAGGGGATGAAAAAGGAGATAATGGCCTGTCGTTTGAAGATTCGCATGATCGAAAAGGGATCATCCAGGGCCTATGCAAAGGGGCGTACTTCACGAGCCGCCCCTTTGCGGTACCGCTTAATCAAGTTGAATTGCATTTCTGGTTTTTTCTCTTCTGGAACTTTCCTTTTCCCTGTACTGATCCATGCAAGGACTGTCCGGTCCCTCCACCAGAGAACACTCCAGGTAGCCGACTATTTCCATGATACAAGCCCTGATTGCCTTGCCTACAGGGGTATTCTTGTGTTGGCTGAGGCCGCCGCTGAAGCCGCCACGGGATACTCCCACGCTTATACCACTTGATTTTGAGGTGGCCTCTACCGTCCGGGCATCATAGATTTCGCCTGTTTCAACATCAATCACTTTCAGGTCGACAGCCATGTACGCTTTTTCCTGCTTTCCTCCCAGGCTGATACCACCAAAAGAGAGCCCCCCACCGCCGCCACTCGTATTCTGTTCAAAGGCTGAAAGCGTAGCCGCAATCAGATATTTTGCACCGGTAATGTTTCCTAACCGAGATCTTGTTCTGGGGTTAACCATTCCGGATGCCCCCAGATCCTGTTCATTAATAACCGCATCGAGCTCTTTTCTTTCAAGCACCCGAAAACTGTTGGTCGATGCGAGCTCTGCAATGAGCATATCCTGCAGATCGGTTCCGACACTCCCTTCCCACCATCCTGCAGAGGTGTGGTTTGTAAATCTCAATACCCCAATCCGGGGCTTTACCGAGGCATCTGCTTGAGAAAAAACAGAGACAGAAAAAAGAAACAGAAACAGCAGAATAACTTTAATCCGCATGATGATCCTCCGGGGTTATTATGGTTAAGATGAAAACTTGCAAGGCATTTACTTCTAAAATACGATCTTGAAAACAAAAAGCAAAAAATGTAAGGTAGCATCAATTTTTTTCGCCGTTACTTTGTTGCTCCTTACCATAACGCTATTGCGGATAAACAATTCCATTTTTTAAGTTATCAATGATTTTTTTTGAGGTTTATTCTCGGTTATTCGTTTATTTTACTCTTGCGTTGGGTTTGTGACTATACTATTCATTCATGAAGCGGCTTGGGCGATGCTTCGAGAGTGGAAGCAGGGATTGGATGTCAGTTGCCAGAAATCGTAATAACGCGAGGGAGGGGCAATTGATGAGATGCTGACATCTGCGGCGTGAACCACCAAGTCTATAAGTGTGTTTATGGTTAAACTGCGCAAAATGAAACTGTTTTTGAACCATTTTTTTGAGGAATTTGCCATGTCGATACTGTACACCCCAACCACTCTCGGCCCGATGGTTTTGCAAAACCGTTTGGTTATGGCACCAATGACCCGCAGCCGTGCACCCGGCAACATTCCCAATGCGCTTATGGCAGAGTATTACGCACAGCGGGGTACTGCAGGGCTCATCATTACCGAGGGTACCTCCTCTTCACCGAATGGTCTTGGCTATCCGCGCATACCGGGAATCTTTTCTGCCGCCCAGATTGAGGGATGGAGAGCTATCAGTGATGCGGTGCATGGGAAGGGTGCAAAGATTTTTATGCAGCTCATGCACTGCGGGAGAATCTCCCATTCGTTGAATATGTCTGTTGGTTCCCGTGTGATTGCGCCTTCAGCCGTTGCGGCCGCTGGCGAGATGTACACGGATGCTTATGGTCTGAAGCCTTTTCCGGTGCCGGATGCCATGAACGGTGATGATATCAGGGTTGCTATTATTGAATATGCCAATGCAGCCAGAAATGCGGTGGCTGCGGGGTTTGATGGCGTTGAACTGCATGCTGCAAATGGCTATCTGCTTGAACAGTTCATCCGTCCGAATTCAAACCTGCGAACAGACAGTTATGGCGGTTCGCTGGAAAACCGTGCGCGTTTTGTGCTTGAAGTTGTCGATGCGGTGACTGGGGCCATCGGCAGGGATCGGGTAGGCATACGTCTCTCCCCGTTCGGAGTTTTCAACGACATGCCGCTTTATGACCAAATTGAGGAGGAGTACGCATGGCTGGCCAAACAACTCAATGATGCGGCTCCGGTATACCTTCATCTTGTGGATCATTCGTCCATGGGTGCGCCGGTTGTGCCCGAGAGTATGAAGGCAACTTTTCGCCATACCTTTAAAGGTGCTTTGATTCTTTCCGGAGGTTACGATGCCCAGCGGGCTGAAAGCGATCTGGCCAGTGGAAAATGCGACCTCGTTGCTTTTGGGCGCTCATTTATTGCCAATCCCGATCTTGTGAAGCGCTGGAAAAGCGGAGCGCCTCTGAACGCTCCTGATATGGGTACCTTTTATTCTCCCGGGCCAAAGGGATATATTGACTATCCGGTTTTGCTTTAACAGGATCGAACTCTCCCGGTCATTTTTTGAGCATGGCAGGGAGAGTCGTTCGAAAAGGGATTTTCTCAGGTGTTGCTCCTTCAGCGGCAAGCCTCAATCACCCTCTGAAAGTTTTTTTCATCGGGCTGTTGCTGCTGGAAGAGCGGGGTCGAATCGATACCCGTCAGATCTTTGTACCGTTCACGCTCTTCATGGCGGAAGAAAATGCCCAGAGGGAGTTTATCTGAGCCGGTTGCAAGACGGAACGCCGCATTGTGATTCGTGGTGTCGTGGCCCTTGGGCAGGTAGTGAATGTTTTTTTTGAACCAGTGGCAGGTGTTCAGTTTGTTGAAAACAACGCATGGCTGGCATATATCGACTACAGAAAATCCCCTGGATGCAATAGCTTCCTTGAGCATCATTTTTGTCTGCTCAACATCTCCGGCTAACCCTCTTGCTATGAACGGAGCATTCATGGACAATGCTACTTCCAGTGGATTGAAGGATTCGTGCTTGACTCCGTTAACCCGCGTAGGGGTATTCATGCTGCGCTGCGATGCGAGAGAGACTTGAGTAGGGTCGTAGACCATGTTGTTGTGGATAACCACCGTGACGTCAGCGTTTCTGTGGATAGCATGGATAAAATTATTGCCTCTCTCACCCAGCATATCGCCGTCACCCGATTCGACGACAACAACAAGCTTCCTGTTCGACAGTTCGATTGCCTGATCTATCCCCGAGAGCATTAGAATGTTTTCAGGCTCAATATTGAGCTCATGCATTGCGGAGTGTATTGCCTTTTGCAGTATATGGCTTCCGCATCCCGGGCACCAGGCAGCATCGGTGATGTGGGGACGATTGAACTCGGCCGGTGTCTCATTCATGATCGGAATCCGTTAACGGATGACTGATGCTTTTTCACTGACTTGTAAGAAAGATTGTTTGTGAGTAAAACATTCGTATCTGTTATGAGAGGAAAATGTTTTTTTGTGTACAGACGTTGTTGTTTTTGTCGGCTTTCCTGAAAAATAACGGTAATAAAACGTCGAAAACCAAAATTATTTAGGGATTCAGGACTGCTTTTTGAATTAAGCAATTTTATTTTGATTCACCAAAAATCGTTCGATCGCCCCTTTTTTTTGCCGTTCATTTGCGTCTATTGCAAATGATACACTGAAAGAGGTGCAGGGAACGATATGCTGCCTCCGCATTGGGAGTGGCTTGTTGCTATTCGGGCACATGTCAGGAGGCTTTTCGTGCATGCTTTGCAGATGCGAGAGTGAAGAGGTTTGAACGGGAGAAGCGGAGAGTTCGAATGTTGAAAAAAGTAAAGGGTTAGTTTGAATAGTAAGCTACGAAGCCGAAAGAGAGAAAAAGAACGGTGGCCAGAATAATGGTCAGGTCGCTGATCTTCCGCATAATCGCACCCTTGTTCTCCTGATACATATTTGCAATGATGATCACGGTAAAATTATTTAATAAAAGAAAATAGGTCGATTCAGGAAGGATTTTTATGAACGTACAATAACTCAAGAAAAGTCCGGAGATCAGGCTTGTAATGATGAGAAATTCTTTTGTATGCAGAAGGGACGAGGTGTTGGCAATGGTTTTGATGCCGCTCAATTGGTCGCCCTGACGGTCGCGTATGTCCCACATCACTTCAATAAAAAATGCGCAGACAAATACATATCCCCAGCAAATCCATGCCTTGAGCGAAAGTGACTGACCTTCGAAAAAGAGGGGAAGAAAGACGAGAGCAGTTGCCCAATCAAGCGGAGGGGTGAGGTTTTTTATAATGTAGAGATCTTTCAGTCGCCGGGCGCTGTTCAAACGCCGGGAGAGAAAAGCCGGGAAGCATTTATGATTATAGAGAAAACCGATGAAGATGATGAGCGCTGTTGCCAAGAATGCCGATTGCCCAAATTGAAAGGCGATAAGGAGTGAAGCGAAGGATACGAGATAGAAGGTCACGTACGTGATAAGAGCTTCGTTTTTAAGGGCGTTTTTCAGCCCTTCGGGGTCGTTTGTTGCATCCTCGACGTCATCGGTGAGCCGGTTGTCCTGGTATATTGAAAAGGTCAGCAAAGAGACTGACAAAATGGCCCATCCATTAACCGGGATATTGAAGTATACAGACCAACTTGCAGCCCCAAGCGAAGAAAGAAGCGAGAGGTGAAGTTTATTTCTGAAGAAATAATTCAGCACTATGTGTTATTCTTTTCGATTGACCGAACACGTTGCGTCAGCAGTTATCGCAACTGTTGATGCCAAGTACCTTGTACAGAGGGCAGAAGCCGATTCCTGCAGTAATGAGGGGAATCACCCCCACAGCCCCAAACCAGGAGTGATACACAACGCCAAGCACAGCAATGATAATTCCAATAACGATCCGGATGACGCGATCCACATCCCCCATATTCCTGTCCATAGATGCTCCTTTAATTTTATGATCTTTATAGTACGTTTTTTATATCAATAAATCTGTCTTTTTTTTTAACGCACTGCTTGTCGGTGTCCGCAAGTCGGGTGAGGTTGCCGGAAAATCATTTAATTTTCCCGAAATTCTGTTGATTTCTTGACGTCAATGTGAACAACGGTATCGGGAACTATCTGCAGACCGTCAGCTCATTACTGTCTGTCCACAAAGTAGTTGATGCTCGGTGGTCATTCGCTTTTTGTTCAACAGGAGGTGATAAAAGTGCATTGGAATTTGCTTGCTCACTCCTTTGCGGAAAGATGTTGTTTTATTGCTGCGATGAGTGTATCAAGATTGGCTAGATTGTCGAGTTCCTTTTTCGGCAGCAGCACCTCGAAATTGGTGCTCTTTTTCAGGATAACAGGGTACTCGAAGCGCTGGTTATATTTTTTCTCGAATTCATCACGGTGCAGGAACTCCATGGGAACCCCTACGGAGGTACGGAACGTTTTCCATGCCTCGATTTCTGTGAATGGTCCATGAGTCAGTTTGCAGAGACTGCAACTGTAGGTTTCGGGGCTCAGGATTTTGTGTCCCAGGTCGATAAGGCTGCTGATTGGGTTGCTGTCGGTGTTATAAACAAAGATGAGTGTCATTGTCGCTAATTTTAATGGTTGTGAACTGTGTAATTTATTGCCTTTGCGTTGCAAAAAGAACGTTTGACGTGATATTTTGCAAAAGTGTAACCATTCAGGAATGGATATTACCGGGTAAAGCAGACGAAGAGTTCCTTTTTTAACTGCTGCTCTTCCTGAAAGTTATCCTACTTTAACGAGCCTCTGGTTTGGGAGGAGACATTAATGCCTGTGCTGCATATCCTCTCCAATGCTGGTGGCGGATTTTTTTTCGGGCTCTATATCTTCAGCAACATCGCATCATTGCACAAAGTTCTGTTACGACAGCAGATTTTATTACCATGATTATCTCTTTTCAACAGACCACAATCGGCAGAGTAGCAGTAGCGGAGTCTGGTGGCGCTATAACCAAACTCTGTTTTGGTATGGATACGCTTCCGCAACAGGCTGAAATTGGTGAAACGGAGCTGATCAAAGAGGCTTTCCGGCAGATTGACGCTTATCTTGCCGGGAAGCTGCGGCTGTTTTCAGTGCCGGTTGCTCTTTCGGGAACGCCCTTTATGCAGCGAGTCTGGAAAATTCTCTGTTCAATTCCTTATGGGACAACCCTCACCTATCGTGATATTGCTGTCGCTATGGGAAATCCTCTTGCAGCCAGAGCGGTGGGGATGGCCAATAACAGAAATCCGGTGCCGATTTTTATTCCCTGTCACCGCGTTATCGGAAGTAACGGTGCGCTTGTCGGGTATCGTGGCGGGCTCGGGTTGAAAAAGAGGTTGTTGGAACTTGAACGGGGAGCATTAGATTATACGGTTTAAAATGGTATATCTTTAGCAGGTTTTTCAAGGTATAAATTGGTCTGATGGTTGCAGATTTCAGAAATTGTGCTTCAGGGCTATCAAAGAAGGATGGGGTGGCAACGGTTCTGGCTGCTTCAGCCGATAATTAAAATGAGATGATGAACAACACTTTAATACAAGGATTTTTTCGGATTCCTGTCATTGTCGGGATGTGCATTCCGCTCCTTTTTTCCGGTTGTGGAATGGGCAACGGGGGTAAAGATGGCGAAAAGAAGGGAATGCCAGTGTTGCCCGTGATGACAGTTACTCTCGGAGACGCAACGGTAAGCAGAGAGTATTCCTCCCTTCTTGAGGGAAAGGTTAATGTGGAAATCCGTCCACAGGTTGACGGTACGCTTCAGAATATTTATGTCGATGAGGGAGCTTTTGTCAAAGCGGGCCAACCGCTCTTTACAATTGATGACAGGGTTTACCGTGAACAGTACAACAGTGCGCTTGCGTCTCAACATGCCGCTGAAGCGTCGCTTGTTGTTGCTACGCTTAACGAGGAAAAACTTGTTCCGCTGGTCAAGAATAACGTTATCTCCGATATTCAGCTTAAAACCGCGAAGGCAAACCGTCAGGCAGCCAAGGCGGCAGTGGAGCAGTCGAGAGCAACTGCCCGATCTGCTTTTGTCAATCTTGATTATTCCACAATCAAAGCGCCGGTAAGTGGATACATTGGAAAAATTCCCTTACGGCTTGGGAGTCTGGTCAGCAAAAACCAGAGCGCATGGCTGACTCTTCTGAGCGATGTCAGTGAGATTTATGCCTATTTCAGCATGAGCGAAAGAGATTTTATGCGCTTTCGCAATCAATATGAGGGAGCTACCTTGCAGGAGAAGGTGAAGCAGGTTGCGCCGGTTTCATTGATTCTGGCTGATGGGAACATTTTTCCTCAAAAGGGAATTATCGGCACCATAAGCGGTCAGTTTGATCAGTCAACCGGTTCAGTCAGGATTCGGGCTGTTTTTTCTAATCCGGGCGGCCTTTTGCGTTCCGGTAATACTGGAAAGGTTGTTATTGAGTCACTCTATCATGGTGTGCTGCTGGTGCCGCAGGCAGCAACGGTTGAATTGCAGGATAAGGTTTTTGTTTTTCTTCTTGGTAAGGGTAATCAGGTGAACAAGCAGGTGATCGCGGTTACAGGCAAGAGTGGTAATAATTATATCGTGGGTTCCGGTCTGAAACAGGGTGATATCATCGTGACTGCCGGCACCGAAAAATTGCCTGATGGCACGGTTATCAAGCCGGTTATGAGGCGCTAAACCTGATTATCAATGTTTGAACGTTTTATATCAAGACCTGTTCTTGCTACCGTCATATCAATCATTCTGGTTATTCTCGGTGTTGTCGGTATCAATCAACTGTCGATTACCCGTTTTCCCGACATTGCGCCTCCAAGTGTCTCGGTGTCGGCGAGTTATCCCGGAGCAAGCGCTGAAACAGTGGGTCGCTCTGTGGCTCCTCCGCTTGAGGAGGCGATCAACGGGGTTGAAAACATGAACTACATGACTTCGACCTCTGCCAATGACGGATCGCTCTCTATTGCGGTCTTTTTCAAGCAGGGCACCAATCCTGATCAGGCGGCGGTCAATGTGCAGAACCGTGTGGCTCAGGCGACAAGCCGGCTCCCGGCGGAGGTCAACCAGATAGGTGTTTCGACCGTCAAGCGTCAGAACAGCAAGATCATGCTGATAAAGATTTCAAGCAGTTCAAAAGCTTATGACCAGATCTTTTTGCAGAACT
>CAIQGA010000209.1 GCA_903871235.1 uncultured Chlorobiaceae bacterium | reverse complement strand
TTCCTTCCGACGGAAGAGGAACTTCGACTGGAAATCGAAAAGGAACGGCGGCTGATTGAAGCGAATCTGGCTGACCGAAAATAAATCGCATCCTTCGATGAAAACAGCCCAAGTAATACAGATTAGCTACATACACAATCACTTGGGTGTTAAAAACATTCCCGGCAGAGCCAGAGTGCTGACTGCTGGTCTGGCTTGCTAACAGGCGAAGCCATCCAGGAAATGTGTTGCACAAATGAATGGAAATTCGGTATCTTTCCGGATACAACATCGTATGAACGAAATAATCACAATAAAAGCCACTGCCGGTTTTGAGCGTTGGCTGAAAGCATTAAAAAACGTGCAGGCTAGCGCTAAAATTCTTGCAAGAATCAAGAGTGCTGGAAAAGAAAATTTCGGGGATTGCAAGCCGGTGGGGGAAGGCGTTTTAGAAATGCGCATTCAGGGTACCGAGTTTATTTCATGCAGCACGGCTTGACTGTTTATGTCCTGCTCATTGGGGGTAATAAGGCAACACAACAGCAAGACATTAAACGAGCAAAAGAACTGGCCAGTGAAATCAAAGAGGGAAACTATGAGCACAATGACAATCCGGGATTTTGACCCGGCCAACTATCTCGACAACGATGAGGTGATTGTTGAATACCTCAAGGCAACAGCAGAAGACCCAAACCCGGAGGTATTTCTTGGGGCTTTGGGCGATGTTGCAAGGGCAAAAGGTATGGCTGAGATTGCAAAAAAAACAGGTCTTGGGCGTGAAAGCTTGTACAAGGCTTTGCGTCCGGGAGCCCATCCACGCTACGAGACTGTGAAAGCTGTCCTCAAAGCAATCGGCGTGGAGATGACATTCAAACCTGTTTCCTGAAGCAGAACCAGACTCCCTTGATGTCAGGTATCTTTTCTTTCTTGATATCCTCAACGTCAACACCTTGGCAAATATCAAGAAACAGAGGAACAAGAACGCCCTTTTCTTTAGCCTCTTCGGCTTCCTCTTTAACCCAGTCAGAATTTACCGACGAGTACGACCAGACCGCAAGCACACAATGCGACTCTTCCAGCGCTTGTCCAATAGAGTTTTCCCACGTTTCACCCGGCGGAATGTTTTTGTCCCAGAAAACAATCCAGCCATGCTTCTCAAGCTCTTTGACAATTGGCCTGACACGCTCTTGATCCTCATAAGCATAGCTGATAAAGATATCAGTCATAAATCTGTTTCAAGTTTTCTTCTCCAGCAAAGAGCCAATAGCTTGAAAAGAATATAGCCTTTTACTCTTATTTTCACGCAGCATTCACCCCATCTCCCTCAACTGCCGCGTCAAATCCTTCCGCGCCATCCCATACATGTGCACATAGAGCAAATTAAACATCAGCACCGCTGAGCGCAGCCGGGGCGCACGCATGGCCCTCTTCACGGCGTTCTGTACGGTGAAGACGCTGCTGGTGAGCGCCGTATAACTTGGAATGAACTCTTGCAACGGAATACGCAAGGGCTTGTAGAGCATCTCCTGTCCCCATGAAAACTTGAAGGCGTCGTGGTCATCCGAAGAGTGAAGGAGGCGCCCTTCGAGTGCCATCCGATTGAAAACGCCGGTGCCGGGAATGGGGCGCAGAAGGTTGATGCCGGGCACGTCAATGCCGGTCTCTTCGATGAAGGCTTCGAGTTTGGCGGGGAGTTCAAGGGTGTCTTCGTCGAGACCGTAGATGAAGCTGCCGTAGACGCAGATACCTGCATGACGGATGTTTTTGATGCACTCCACTTGGCGGTTGGAGGGGTTATGAAACTTTTTGTGGGCATGGTTGCTGCCGTCGTCAAGGCTTTCGATGCCGACCAGGAGGGCTCCGCAGCCTGAGCGGGCGAAGGCGTCGAGCAGCCGGGGCTTTTCGCCGAGGGCGGTGGTGGCCTGCCCTACCCATTTTATTTTGAAGGATTCGAGCTGGCGGAAGAGTTGTTCGGCATACTCTTCGTCGGCGTTGATGGTGTCGTCGAGAAAGAAGAAGATCCGCTTGTCCTCTTTGAGTGATCGTTCAACCTCCCTGAGAACATCGGGGATATTGCGGTGGCGCAGCTTATGGCCGTTCATGACGTGGACGTTGCAGAAGTCGCAACTGTAGGGGCAGCCACGGGTGGTCTGTATAACGTTGGTGGTGAAGTAGCTCTTGATGTCGAGTGCGCTTTTGCTGACGGTGCGTTCAATCGAGAGATCGGGGAAGGTGGAGACCCGGTACTCCGGCTTGAGGGCACCGGCCAGCAGATCCTCCTGCACCTCGCGCCATATATCGTCAGCCTCCCCGATGACGAGGGCGTCGGCGTGGTCGCGGCACTGGTCGGGGAAGATGGTGACGTAGGGGCCGCCAAGCACCACCTTGATTCCACGCGAGCGGAGCGCATGGGCCAGCTCAAAAGCGGGCTTGACGGCACCGGTCTGGACGCTGATACCGGCCATGTCCCAGTGCTGGTCGAGGGGGAGCTTGTCGAAACGGAGGTCGCAGATGGTCTGGCTCACGCCTGCTACTTGCTGTGAGCTGAGAATCATCAGGGCAAGGGGCGGAATGGCGAACTGTGCCCGCCGGATAATGTTGCTCAGTGCGGAGTCTTTCAGGGAGGTGAAGAGGCTTCGCTGGACGGAGTCGCTGCTGAGCGAAGCGGCTCCGTCAACACCGCTGTCGGCCTGGATGAAAATAAGCAGTACCTTTTTTTGGCCTTCCGTCGTCATCAGTAGCTCCCCCCGTTGCGTGCAAGCTCCTGAAGCTTTTTCAGCTCAAGGAGGGCGTCGAGCGGGGTCAAACGGTCGAGGTCAAGGGCCTCAACGGCGCTGCGAAGGCGGTTGTCGGACTCTTCAAAGAGGCTGATCTGCATACTTTTGATGTTGGGTGGGCGGTTCGGAGGAATTTCAATGTCGCGCTTCTCCATCCCCGCAAGAATCTCTTTGGCGCGGGTGATCACCTCGGCAGGCATTCCTGCCATTTTGGCCACTTCGATGCCGTAGCTGTTGTCGGTGGAGCCACGAATAATTTTGCGCAGAAAGATGACGGTGTCGGCGGTTTCGACGACGGTAGCGTTGTAGTTGACCACACCGGGCAGTCGGCTCTCCAGTTCGGCAAGTTCGTGGTAGTGGGTTGCAAAGAGGGTTTTGGCGCCGATTGAACGGCAGATATATTCGCTCATCGACCAGGCAATAGACATGCCGTCGAAGGTGCTGGTTCCCCGCCCGATCTCGTCGAGCAGCAGCAGGCTTTTGGCGGTGGCGTTGTTGAGAATGCTGGCCGCTTCGTTCATTTCGACCAGAAAGGTGCTTTCGCCTGAGGCGAGGTTGTCGGAAGCGCCGACACGCGTAAAAATCCGATCAACCAGCCCGATTTCCGCCCGCTCAGCCGGTACAAAGCTCCCTGCCTGTGCGAGCAGCACAATGAGGCCGGTCTGGCGCAGAAAGGAGCTTTTTCCTGCCATGTTAGGGCCGGTGATGATGAGCATCTTCTGTTTGTCGTCAAAGAGGCAGTCGTTCGGCACATAGGGCTCTTCGGCGCTCATCATCCTTTCGAGCACCGGATGGCGGCCACCAACAATATGCAGCCTTTCGTGCGCCATGATCTCCGGCTTGCAGTAGCCGTACTGGGTGGCACAGAGGGCGAAGGAGCAGAGTGAGTCGATTTCGCCGATGAGTGCCGCATTTTCCTGTATTTCGTAGGCGTTTCCGGCAATGAGCAGGCAAAGTTCATGAAAGAGCTGCGCTTCGAGCTGAAAGCTTTTCTCTTCGGAGTTCAAAATCTTCTCTTCATACTCTTTCAGGGCAGGAATGGTGTAGCGCTCTGCGTTGACAAGGGTCTGCTTCTTTTCGTAATAAGGGGGAACTTTGTCGCTGTTGGCCCGGCTGATTTCGATATAGTAGCCGAAAACCTTGTTGAAGCTCACTTTGAGCGAGGAGATGGTGGTGGCAGCCCGCTCCTCCTGCTGAATCTGCAAGAGGCGGTCTTTGGCGGTTGAGGCAATGGCGCGCAGTTCATCGAGCTCGGCATGGTAGCCTGTGCGGATGTAGCCGCCATCGCGCATTGATGCGCCTGATTCCGGGTCGATGGCTTTCTGAATGGATGCGGCAAGTTCCGGCAACGGTTGCAGCGTGGCCGCAAGGGTGGTGAGCCGAGCCGATTGGGCGCCGCTCAACAGCTCCTGCAGGAGCGGAATGGCCGAGAGCGAGAGGCCGAGCTGGCGAACCTCCCTTGGGATGGTGCGGAAGGTTGCAATACGCGCAAGGCAGCGTTCAAGATCGTTGATGGCTGATAATTGTTCGCAAAGCCCCTCCCGCATTGCCTGCTTCTCAGTGAGCTCTCCGACGGCGTCAAGGCGCAATTGAATCTCCCCCACCCGCTTGAGGGGCCTCTGCAACCATCTGCGCAGAAGCCTTGCGCCCATGGGGTTGCGGGTGCGGTCGATCACCTGGAGGAGGCTGCCATTGAGGGTTCCGTCCTGCATGGAGGAGATAATTTCAAGATTTCTCTTGGTCTGCAAGTCGAGGGTCATGTACTCGGTGCTGTGCAGCTCCCCTATCCGGGTGATGTAGTGCAGTCGATTCTGGCGAGTCTCTTCGATGTACTGAAGCACAACTCCGGCAGCCACCTTCCCCGCACGGTTGCCCTCTATGCCAAAACCTTTGAGGGAGTGGGTTTTAAACTGCCGGGCAAGAAGCTCCTGAGCGTGATCTTCGCTGAACATCCATGAATCTACTTCGGTGACAAGCGTTTCGGGCGGGAGCACCTTTTTCAGCAGTTCCGAGCGCTCTCTCTCTGAAGAGGAGAGGAGCACTTCCGAAGGGTGGAGCGAAAGAATAAAGTCTTTGATCTCTTCGGGCTGAAGCGAGGCGATCTTGAATTCAGCCGTGGTCACATCAATAAAGGCGACACCTGCAAGCTGCTTTCTCCCCTCTTTGAGAAAGGCAACGGCGCAGAGATAGTTGTTGTGTCGATCGTCAAGCACCTTGTCGCTGTAGGTGATGCCGGGAGTAATGATATCAGTGATTTCCCGACGGACAATCCCCTTTGCATCCGCCGGATCTTCAACCTGGTCGCAAACCGCCACCTTGTACCCTTTTTTGACCAGTTTAGCAATATACCCTTCGCTTGCATGATGGGGAAAGCCAGCCATGGGTATATCAACGGTGCGTTTAGTCAGCACAATGTTCAGGGCGGACGAGACCGTGACGGCATCGTCAAAAAAGGTTTCGTAAAAATCTCCAACCCTGAAGAGCAGCAGAAAATCAGGATAGCGCTCCTTTACCTCCAGATATTGGCGCATCATGGGAGAGTGCTCTTTCTGCGGGATACCTTCGGCTTTGCTCATTGTGCTAATAATCATCAATTATGAAACCTGTTAGAGAGCGGTATGCACACCTGCTTCCATCGTAAAAGAAGCTACGGCAGCACAACTTAAGAAACAACACCCCAAAACCCTCTCCATTGGCGATTCTCAACTCTCAATTATCAAGTCACTAATTTGATTTTCAGGGAATTAATATTATATTTGAGACCTTTATCACTAAAATATTTGTGTAATGCAGGCGCTGATCAAGATTTCCGACAAACAATATCTGGTAAGACAGGGAGATACACTCTTCGTCCCCAAGCAGAAAACCGCAATTGGCGAAACCATGGAAATCAAAACCATGGCCCACATTGACGGAGCAAATACCGTTCTGAATACTGATGGCAGCATTCAGGCAAGAGTTCTTGATCATGTCAAGGATACAAAGGTTATCGTTTTCAAGAAGAAACGCAGAAAACGCTACCAGTCCAGAAACGGACACCGTCAGCAGATGACCCAGATCGAAGTTATTTCGCTTTAAGAGAATTCACAGGATTTTTAACGTTAATTTTTTGTTATGGCTCATAAAAAAGGTGGCGGATCGACAAAAAACGGTCGCGACAGTAATCCGAAATATCTCGGAGTAAAAGCAGCAGGTGGCTCTACCGTAGCCGCAGGTACAATTATCCTTCGTCAGAGAGGTACCGTTATCAAGCCGGGCATTAATGCCGGTCTGGGACGTGATCATACCATTTTTGCTCTGATAGACGGTGTCGTTACCTTCCGCAACGGACGGAACAACAAAAAGCAGGTCAACATTATGCCTTGCTGAGTTGGGATTGCCGATAAAAGAAGTTTTAATCGAGGGAAGCCGTCTTGCTACAGTAAGGCGGCTTTTTTTATTTCACATCACTAACTATTGATTGCATTATGAAAATCACCGTTGTCGGAGCCGGAAACGTAGGTGCTACTGCCGCTCTTCGCATTGCTGAAAAACAACTCGCCAAAGAGGTTGTTCTTATTGATATTGTTGAAGGCATCCCCCAGGGCAAAGCTCTCGACATGTATGAATCTGGAGCTGTAGGATTGTTCGATACCCAGGTTTCAGGATCAAACGACTATAAAGACTCAGCCGATTCGGATATTATTTTGATTACTGCGGGTCTGGCAAGAAAACCTGGTATGACAAGAGAGGATCTCCTGAACAAAAATGCGGCAATCATCAAGGATGTCACAACCCAGGTGATGAAATATTCGGCCAACCCGATTATCATCATGGTCTCCAATCCGCTTGATGTCATGACCTTTGTTGCATGGTCGGCCAGTGGTCTGCCAAAAGAGAGGGTTATCGGTATGGCTGGCGTGCTCGACACTGCACGCTACAAGAGCTTTATTGCTGAGGCGCTTGATGTTTCCATGCAGGATGTCAGTGCGTTGGTGCTTGGTGGCCACGGCGATTCAATGGTGCCGATTGTCAATTATACCAATGTCTCCGGTATACCGTTGACCGAGCTTCTTCCGCAGGATAAAATCGACGCGCTTGTTGAGCGGACGCGCAATGGCGGCATAGAAATTGTCAACTATCTGAAAACTGGCTCTGCGTTCTATGCACCAGCAGCTTCAGCCGTAGAGATGATTGAGGCAATTGTCAAAGACAAAAAACGCGTTATCCCTTGCACAACCCTTGTTGAGGGTCAGTATGGTATTGAGAGTGTCTTTTGTGGCGTTCCGGTTAAACTCGGGAAAAACGGCGTTGAGCAGATTTTTGAAATCAACCTCTCTGCCTCCGAGCTTGAAGCGCTTCAGGTATCGGCTGCTCTTGTTGATGAAAACTGCAAGAGCCTTACAGCTCTCCTTGCATCATAAAAAACTGAGTACGAAGAGAAAAAAAGCGGATGGCCAGCCATCCGCTTTTTTTGTTACTGAAATAGCAAGGGGAACTCAGGCTCTTCATGCGTGATGCAGTGAATGGAACCGAGACCCCAGACAAGATCGGTAGAGTCAATGCCGACAACCCTCCTGCCAGGAAAAAACTCCTGCAAAATAGCAAGGGCTTGTTGATCCTGCGGGCAGTTGTAGGTCGGAACAAGCACCACCGTATTGGCGATATAAAAATTTGCATAACTTGCCGGCAGACGGAACCCTTCGAACGAAAGGGGTGAGGGCATGGGCAGTTTTACCACGTTCAGTGGATTGCCACTGAGGTCGGTAAACGTTTTGAGTCTGCGGTAGTTCTCCTGCAACGCTTCGTAATTGACGTCAGTCGGCTCATCCTCAACCGCAATCACTACGGTCGTCTCATTGACAAAACGGGCCATATCATCAACATGGCCATCGGTATCATCGCCAGCAATACCATCGCCAAGCCAGAGAACCTTTTGAACGCCGAGGTATCGGGCGATTTTTTGCTCAATCTGCTCTCGACTCAGTTCGGGGTTCCGGTTTGGATTCAAAAGACACGCTTCACTCGTCAGTACCAGCCCTTTTCCGTTGACGTCAATTGAGCCTCCTTCAAGAATCATTCCGGGCGACACAAGCGGCAACTGCTGCAGGGCGGCGATACGCTCCGGCACGGCATTATCTTCATGGTAGGAACTGTATTTTTCGCCCCAGGCATTGAACTGCCAGTTCATGATCACTTTTTCACTCTTCCCCCCGCTCTGTCGGAAAACATAGTTCGGCCCGTGATCACGACACCAGGCGTCATTGGTTGGAATCCGGTGCAGAAAAATTCGATCCATGCGCAGTTGCTCGTGCTCTGCCTGCTGGAAAAGGGCAAGCACGTTGCGCTCCATCGCTTCATCAACCACGTTGATATGCACCTCTTCAGAAGAGCTTAGCCAGGAGGCGATTGCAACACAAATGGCGGGAACCGGCTCAAACTTGCCGGGCCAGGTTTTAAGCCGGTGTGGCCAGGAGAGCCAGGTGGCCTTATGAAAAGCCCACTCGGGGGGCATGAAATAACTCGACTCGGTCATAAGTTCAGGATTTTGCATTGCTGCCGGCAACAAGCTCTCTGATGCGCAGAATACGCTGCAATACTGGCGGATGGGAGTAGTTGAGAAAAACGTAGAGGGGGTGCGGCGTCAGATTCGAAAGATTATTGCGCGATAATTTTTTCAAGGCATCGGCCAGCGTGGCACCCCCTTCAAAGGTTGATACCGCATAAGCATCGGCTTCGTACTCATGTTTGCGTGAGAGTGCCTGCATGACAAGCGAGAGGAACCACTGCACAGGAGTATAGAGCATCGAAAAAAAGAGCAGGCTGCCATAGACGGAGAGATCGTGCATGAAAAACGCATCAAAAAGGGAACGGTTTTTCATGAAAAGGGAGAGAAGAAAAAAGAGTACCCCAAGGTTGAGGAGACTCAAAACCATCGTGATGATGATGTGCTTTTTCTTGAAATGGCCTATTTCGTGAGCGAGCACCGCTACCAGCTCGGAAACAGGATGAGCGGAGATGAGGGTGTCGAACAGGGCTATTCGCTTGCGTTTTCCAAAGCCTGTAAAAAAAGCATTGGCCTTTGCCGAGCGCTTTGATCCGTCAAGAACGTAAATGCCGGTGAGCGGAAAGGCTACCGTTGCGGCATAGTGCATAATCGCGCTCTTCAGCTCACCCTCTTCAAGCGGCACAAATTTGTTGAAGAGGGGCATAATCCAGGTCGGAGCAATGTACTGGAGAGCAAGGGAGACTATCGTAATCCCGGCCCAGGCCCAGAGCCAGGCCATGGAACCAGCAACCTCAAAAAACCAGAGCACTGCGGCAAGCAATGGAGTGCCAAGCAAAAGAGAGAGCGCAAGGGTTTTTACAAGATCAGCCGCAAATAGAGCAGGTGTTGTTTTGTTAAAACCAAATTTCTCCTCAATAACAAAGGTTTTGTAGAGGCTGAAGGGAAGGTCAATCAGCGACTGGAGCAGCAGCAATACTCCGATATAGAGCACACCGCACACAATCGGATGAAAGCCGTACCCCCTCAAAAACTGGTCGAGCAGGTTAAAGCCTCCCGAAAACCAGAAGAGGAGAAGCAGAGAGAGGTCAACCGCTGCGCCGAACAGTGAAAAACGAGTTGAGGTGCGCAGATAGTCGCGTGACTTTCGGTAAGCGGCTTCGTCAAAGAGACCGACAAACTCATCGGGCACTCCAGCATCAGCCGCCTTGAGATTGAGCAGTTCCGAAACCAGTTTGACAAAAAAGGTGATGAGCAGCGTCCAAAAAATAATGGCACCGAAAAGGTTCATAAATAAAAAAGTCTATTTAAAAAAGAGAGTAATCAGAGAGGATTGCCCCTGACCAATTATTCGTCAAGATAACGTTTCTGAAGGTCTGTGTAGGTTTCTATCCGGCGATCACGCAAAAAGGGCCAGTGCGAACGGTAAAAGGCAATACGACTCAGGTCACACGTGGCATGAAGAGTGGCTTCCTGTTGATGCGCGGCCTCCACAATGATCTGGCCAAAGGGATCGCAAACAAAGCTGTTTCCCCAGAACTCCAGCTCACCCTCTGTTCCAACCCTGTTGGCCGCTGCTACAAAAACTCCGTTGGCAATGGCATGACTCTTTTGTATGGTTATCCACGCCTCCTGCTGCGCCCGACGCACTTCCGACGAAGGCTCGCTGGTTGCCCAGCCAATTGCTGTTGGATAAAAGAGAATTTCCGCCCCCTTGAGCGCCGTCAGCCTTGCCGCTTCGGGGTACCATTGATCCCAGCAAATCAGTACGCCAATGGTGGCATAGCGGGTTGTAAAGACCCTGTAGCCAAGATCGCCCGGTGTAAAATAAAACTTTTCGTAAAAGCCGGGATCGTCAGGAATGTGCATTTTACGGTACTTGCCAAGATAGCTCCCGTCGGCATCAATAACGACGGCGGTGTTGTGATAGAGTCCCCTCGCTCTTGTTTCAAAGAGTGAGGCCACAAGCACAACCTCAAGCTCACGGGCAAGCTCCTGCATCACCAGTGTTGAGGGGCCGGGCACCGGTTCCGCATGACGAAACGGCTCATACTCCTCTGTCTGGCAGAAATAACGGGTCCGAAAAAGCTCCTGCAAGCAGATAATGCGGGCACCCTTGGCGGCAGCCTCCCGTATTTTGCTGCACGCTTTGCCCATATTTTCAACTGGAGCGCTTGTGCATGCGGTTTGAATAAGCGCTATCGGAACCATTTCAGAGGTCATGACCGGGGCGTGTGATTATTGAAACAAGGGAAAAAGAAGACCGGCAGCAAAGAGAAGCCCGTGCAGGGTCATCAGCTTTCCTGTACCGGCCAGAACATGGTTCAGCTCTCTCCCCTCGCTTGCGTAGAGCTTTTTGATCATGACGAATGCGAGAGGGAGTGAGAGCAGAGAGAGCAGGGCCCAGGGCGAGTAATGGTTCAGCCAGAGAAGAGCGGGCACAAGATAAGCCACAAGAGTCAAGGCAACATAGAGCCTGCGAGCCTGTATGGCGCCGATACGGGCCGGGAGGGTCATTTTTCCAACACGCCGGTCGGTGGCAATGTCGCGGATATTGTTAACCAGAAGGATGTTGACCGAAAAAGCTCCCGGAGCCACAGCCGCAAGCAGTACCGGCAGAACAAGATTGTGGGCCTGCACGTAGTAGGTGCCGCCGACGGCTACCAGCCCGAAAAAGATAAAGACAAAAAGATCACCAAGGCCGGAATAGGCAATCGGATAAGGACCGCCGGTATAACCCCATGCAAAGAGCAGAGAGAGGAGACCAATAAGGAGAATCGGCCAGCCCGCAGTGAAGACAAGATAAAGACCAAGGAGGAAGACTCCGCCAGCCAGTGAGGCCGATACCCTGATCATGGTTTTTTCACTGATGATGCCAGCGGCAACCGTTCTTGTGGGGCCAAGCCGTTCGGCAGTATCGGCTCCCTTGCGAAAGTCATAGATTTCGTTGATGAAATTGGTCGCCACCTGGATGCCAAGCGCACAAATCAGGGCAACGAGGGCCGGAAGCAGGCGAAACCGGCCGTCAACCGCAGCGAGGGCTGAACCAAGAACCACCGGTACAGCACCGGCGGGCAAGGTTTTTGGACGAATTGCAAGCATCCACGCCTGAAAATGGGTTGGTAATGACTGTTCAGCCTTTGTCTGGTGCATTCCTCTTTTCCTTTGCCCCTTTGAGGCTGCTGAACGTATGACGAATTTTTTCCCCTGGCTTGATATAGCCTAAACTGTGGCGAACCGCCATTGCTGCATCACTTAATCCAGTCTGGATAATTTTGAGCTTGCCAGGATAATAGGCAATATCACCGGCGGCGTAGAGCCCGTCAACCGATGTCTTCATGTGACTGTCAACAACAAGTGCGTTATCGGCTAATTCGAGATCCCACCCTGAAAGAGGGCCGAGATTGGACTTGAAGCCAATAAGAAGAAGCAGACGATCAGCTTCAACCCGAAGCGTTTTGCCATTTTTTGAACGAAGATGAACCGCCGTCAACCTCTCCCCCTCCATCTCGACCGACTTAACCTCTGTATTCAAAAAAACATCAACCCGGCCACTCTCTTTGGCCTCGACCACCTCCCGTGCGGTCTTGCCATGGCCCTGAAACTCATGCATCCGGTGAACAAGCGTCACCTTGGCCGCAGCGTTTAAAAGGCCGACGGTCCAGTCGAGAGCGGAATCACCTCCGCCAACAATAACGACTCGATGACCGGCAAAATCACTGATATTTTTGACGGCATAAAGAACAGATTTGCCTTCAAGATGCTCAATATTGCTCAACTGCGGCAGCTTGCGGGGTGAAAATGCTCCCAGCCCGGCAGCAATCAGAAGGGCTCTTGAGAGAAAAACCCTGCCGGAGCTGACCGTAACCTCGAATGATCCATCCTCAAGCTTGCGATAGAGTGTAACGGTTTCACCCAGAATAACCTCCGGATTATACCTCTCCGTCTGCTGCCATAAACTATCCACCAGTCCTGCTGCTGGCACTTCAGGAAAACCAGCGACGTCATAAATATGTTTTTCAGGATAGAGTGCTGCGAGCTGTCCGCCCAGTTGAGGCATACTTTCAATAATCCGGCAGCTTATATTATTCATACCACACTGGAATGCCGCAAAAATTCCAGTAGGCCCGCCGCCGACGATAGTGAGGTCACGAATCTCCTCCCCACCGTCAAAATAGAGCTTGTTCAGGGTCATTGGCTAAAGGGGTACCGGATTACTGTATACTTTCCTTATTGCGAGCTTTTTCAGGGCTCGAACTTTTCAGATAGATTATTCCTTCAGGATCAACCATGCCGTAGAGGATCGTAATCAGATGCTCCTGCTCATCCAGTTCATGAATCTCCACATGGATGGCTTCCCGCTTTTTGACTTGATGCCCCTCGTTGTCCCTGAAATAAAAGAGAGCCTTGATTCCGCCATTGGGCGTGCTCCCCTCAAACTGATAGGTACCATCCTCCATCTCATCAAGCGCACAGCCAGGCGATGATGAATCTATGGGGCATGATGCACACTGGGAGTAAAACCCCGCCTCTGATTCAGCATGTTCGCAAACAGGAAATTTCATAATCTCACCATCGTTTTTTCTTTCAGATAATAGCCTCCTAATGTAACACATTTCGAACTCATCTGCACCCCCGCAAACAATCCAGGGGAGATTATTGAGTGAGTGCACTTACTTAGACTCGGATTAATTTTCCTGTTTATTTGTGGTATGTTTCTTGCCAGCCGTGGATGGTTCTGGCACTAAAGAGATAGGGGCCGGTTTGGTGTCCATTGATTTTGAGATAACTGCCTGATACAAATAATGCCTCGGAATACCCCTTTGCCTGACTGAGGTCAATGTACCAGAGCGCTCCGTTAAAGTCTCTCAGCACAAGATGGTGACTGCTTTTGATGTATTCAATGGCCCGACCACCAAGAAATCCATTGACTGGATTGCTCCATTGCCCTTGGCTGTCATCAACAACCTCACGATAACCCTTGAAATTTTCAGCAAAAAAATTGGTCGTGTACTCGCCAATCATGGCTGCATTGAAGCCAATACTGAGCGCAAGACTGACAAGGAGAAACCCTGCAATAAAGTGTTTTCCGGAATATTGATAGCCTTTTTTTGTGTGACGAACGCTGAAAAACGCAATGAGCGTCACCAGGGCAAGCAGCGACAGCCAGGCGTATGGTATGCTTAAAATGATGTTGCCGATTATTGGGTGGTCTGTAAAAAAGAAGGTGCTGTAATAGTGGTCAACCCGAAAATCGTGATTGAATAAAAGAGAATTACTGGTTGCCAAGGAGATTCCGCCAGCCAGAAGCGCAACGGCGGCGAGCAGCCAAAAAGCACCCCATTTAAAAAGAAAGTGCCATCGGGGGATCGGCACTATCGAGCGCTTTTCAATTTCTTCGAGGATGGATTCTGCTCTGTCTTTTGGCATATTCTTTATCGTTAACCCTTTTTCAAATAAATCTTTAATTTTTGAGTAGCCTCGCTGAGCAATGCTGCAATGCTTCTGATCGGCAATCGCAGAATATCGGCCATCTCTTGGTCAGTTTTTTCTTCAAAGAATTTCAGCACGACAACATTACGCCAGCCGTTGTCAAGCTGATCGACTGCTGCCCGTACCTCCGCAGGTGTTATAAGCGTCTGGCCATCCTGCCCTTTCATATCCAATGCCTCTGCAATGGCTGCAAACAAAGCAGAATCGTCATCCCTCTTTACAGCACCCGCGTCGTTTTTTGATCGAGGCAGATAATCGGCTATTTCATCATGGGCAATTCGATAGATCCACGACGAAAATGGAATGGAATCATCATATTCATTGAGGTAAATGTAGGTTTTGATAAATACCTCCATAAGCAACTTCTGTGCTGCTCCAAAATCATCACGCATCACACGGGAAATGTAACGTAACAGAGGGCCCTCATAACGTCTGACAAGAGAAACATAAGCGGCCTTGTTCTCAAGGGCCTGAATCACCAGCGCCTGGTCGGAGTATTGCTGCTGATCGCGATCGAGCCATATTCTGTGATAACCCTTCAAACCTCTAAATTTTAAAATTATGAAACAACACAACGGCTGAAATTTAACCCCATAATACGAAATAAGAGCGAAAATATTGCAATCGACAACCGACAAAAGCATTTTTTTTACCTTCGATACACTGAACTGAACAGCTTTTTTAAGCGTTTCGTTTATATTGGCAAAATGATTTATCAGTTACCCTGAAGGTATGAAGTCGACGATCTTCTGCAAGAAGTGCCATGCAACGTTCACGCATGCCTCACTCTGAAAAAAGGTGAATCAGTTTAAAAAACATAAAAACGGATGAGGACGTTCTGAGAATTGCTCAAATGGCATATCTGCCGTTTTTACCATGAAACTCCCCATCAAGCTCAATAAAAAAACGATATGAAAGAATTCTCCGATATTGCCCTTCTTTTCGTTGATGACGAGCAAGATACGCTCGATTCATTAAGCCGTTTTTTACGCAAGGAGCCATACATAAAGCACTTTACAACAAGTGGCAAAGAGGCTCTCAAAATTCTGGAAACCTGCAATATTGCAATTCTGTTAACCGACCTGCGCATGCCGGAAATGTCGGGCATGGAACTGATCAGTCAGGTAAAAACCGACCACCCCAACATTATACGCATTATTCTCAGCGGCATTCATGATATCGACCAGATTATTGAGTCCATCAATACTGGTGAGGTCTTTCGCTTTATTCCAAAGCCCATTGAACCTCAAGGATTCAAACAAATCATACGGGATGCCATTGACTACTATCAACTCAAAACAGAACGGGAGGTACTGTTTGAGCAGCTTGCCAGAAAAAACCGTGACTTGTCGAAGGCGAATGAAGCGCTTCGCGTCATTTCAGCAGAATTACGGCAGAGCGAAACGCAGTTCCGCTCAATGAACGATGCCGTGCTTGATCCCATTTTTCTGCTCAATGATCAAGGATTTATTGTTTATGTCAACATTGCGGCTGAAACCCTTTTTGGCATAACCGAAGATGCGTTCCACTTAAAAAATTTTCTCGATATTATTTTACCGCAAGCCGAAGCCTGTTCTCTGTATGATGGTTGCAGTAAAGGGGCCAACAACCTTGTTTCTTTTCGAGATAGTAATGTGCGGCGAATTGATGGCATTAAAAGAGATGGCACTTCCATACCTCTTGAAGTCACAACAGGGGCTGTCACCTTTGACGGAATTCACCACACCGTTATTATTGCGAGGGATATCTCGACGCGGATTGAAGAGGAGGAGAGCAGGATGCGTTACGAAAACATGCAGCAGGAGCTTGAGTCACAAATTGAACAGAAGCTTTTGCAGAGTACGATCCCCAACTCGCTTGACGGGGCTTCAATGAGCCAGTTTTCGATCTCTTCAGGTCATCTGAACGGCGACTTTACTGAATTTATTCTTTACGACAACAAACATGCTGATATTTTCATTGGCGATGTCATGGGACATGGCATCCTCTCTGCTCTGGTCGGTGCCGGTCTAAAGTCGCTTTTTCTGAAAACAGTTGCACAAAAAAAACATCAAAACCATCAACTGCCCGACCTGGAGGGTATTGCCACCCAGTTGCATGCTCAGTGCATTTTTGAGCTTCTTGATATCGGTATTTATGCGACTCTTTTATTTATACGCCTTGATCTGGAAAAGGGTGAGTTTTCCATGATTGACTGTGGCCACACCCCTACCATTCATTTTCATGCCGATGATGGTACTTGCACGCTGCTCAAAGGAGCAAACCTTCCTGTGGGCATGATTGAAGAGCAGCAATACCGTACGGTTTGCTTCACGCTCAAAGAGAACGACATCTTTGTGATGTACTCCGACGGCATTACCGAAAGCCTCTTGCTTGACAATACCATGTATGGGACTGACAGACTTCGCGATTTGATTGTGAAACATCACGAACTTCAGCCAGATGCGTTGATTGAAAAAATCAGGACGCATGTTTTTGAGGCTACAGGAAGACGTACCTTCGATGATGATGCAACCTGCATCGTTATTCGTATCGGCTCCCCGAACGCGATCGTCATGGAATTCGCGGGCAACAGGCAATCAACGCAGTAAGAGTAGTTCGGTGAATCACACAAAAATTCAACGATATGGCCATGACCCAAAAAAAACACTTTTCAACAGAACTCATTAAAATGATTACGCATGAACATCAGCGAAAATAACGTCAACAACTATACGATTCTCTCTCTACAGGGTATTCTCAATGCCTCTTCTGCCCCGAAGCTGAAAACCTACATTGCAGGAATACCGGAGGAACAATCTCTTATAATTGACCTTGAAAATGTTGAGTTTCTCGACAGCAGCGGCCTCGGAGCACTGGTAGGAATCGCCCGGAAAAAAAAGACAAGCAATACCATTATGAGACTTGCTCGAATGAATGAGAGAGTAAAAAAAGTATTTGAAATCACTCAGGCATACACCCTTTTTGATATTTATGATGATGTTTCAGCCGCAGCAGGAGCTTAAAAAAAGAGGGCAAATCAAAACACCTATGAATCCGATACTTTCCTTGACCTTGCAAGCGGATCTCCGTTATGTACGTGTTGCCTCACTTACCGCTTGCAATGTTGCTAAAATTTTTGCTGATTTCAACTGTGATGCTGCCGATATCAGTGAATTTTGTCATGCATACGAGCTCGCCGTCAGTGAAGCCTTTACGAACTCGGTCCGCCATGCGCAACCATCACAACCGGAAACGCAGGTAACGGTACGCATTAGCTCCGAACACAGGACCCTTGCTGTATGTATCATTGATGCCAATCCTCCATTCAACCCTGTGACCCAGGCTCCGGACATCAACAGTTATCCCGAGGGAGGATATGGACTTTTTTTGATACACCAGCTTATGGACACGGTTTACTATGCAAGAGAAAATAACACCAACACGCTCACAATGATAAAGCAGGCAAAAATGACGTATACCGAAAATACATGGACCATTAACCCCGGATGATGCTATAAAAATTTTAGTAGTCAAAACGCCGTACGGGGAGTTGCCCATCGCAGCATCACAACATGACCGGGCAGAAAAGTCATAGTCTCGTTAACGTAAAGATTTTTCCGAATTCTGAAGCGACACTCCTATCGTGTCTCCGGACAAAAAAGCACCATTATGCCATAATAACACATTATATTAACGATAAAGAATCGGTAACAGTTGAAAAACCTTGAGCAAAAAAAACGCTCGACTTTCTTGTGGATGCAAACTCAGGTGGTCGAAGGGAAATTAAAACAAACTTTTTGAACAAGGTATCCCGGTTTTGCGTGGTCTCCTTACAGACCGAGAGACCTTTGATAACGATCTGACCTGCATGGTCATCTGTATCAAGAAAAAGGCATCACTAAATATACAGGAAAGGTCTATGTCTTCGACAATACTCGTCATCAATGAGAAAAAAAAGAGCGTTCTCCAAGGCTTGATACACAGAGAGCATCCGCATCTCAAGGTCATAAACTGTGAGAATATTGCCGACGCCGAGTATCATATCCTTACTGACGACATCGACATGATCCTTATGACCATACATGAAAGGTCACAAGAGGCATTGTTCTTTATCCAGCATACTCTTGAAAAATACCCGGCAAAAAAAGTGATCCTTGTTGGCAATCAAGATGAGTTAA
Source organism: uncultured Chlorobiaceae bacterium (assembly GCA_903871235.1). Taxonomy (GTDB): domain Bacteria; phylum Bacteroidota; class Chlorobiia; order Chlorobiales; family Chlorobiaceae; genus Chlorobium. Next base: position 3,484 of record CAIQGA010000209.1, on the reverse strand, counting down.
GCAACACCGTAACAGCCTTAATTGAACTCCCTTCAGAGCAGCTTCTGGCCATGCTCGCGTCAAATACCCCGTCGACCGATAGAGCCCGATCTGTCTATAAATTTTCAGAACCGTCAACATCTGTTACACTGCGCTCCCCTTCCGTCCTCTTTAATTATAAGGGACTTATAGGTGAATCACCTGAAATGCAAAAGCTCAAAAAGCTGCTGGTTAAAATAGCGCCTACCGGCACAACAATTCTTATTCAGGGCGAAAGCGGCACCGGTAAGGAAGTTATTGCCCGTGCTATACACGCTCAAAGTGCAAGAAGCAACGAGGTCTTTATTCCTGTCGATTGTGCAGCCATTAACGACAGTATTATTGAGAGCGAGCTTTTCGGCCACTCAAAAGGTGCCTTTACCGGTGCCGACCGAAACACGCTTGGCATGATACGCTCTGCTGATAAAGGCACTCTTTTTCTTGACGAAATAGCTGAACTTCCTCTCTCAATGCAGGCGAAATTGCTCCGTACCCTTCAGGAGCGAGCGGTAAAACCCGTTGGCGAAACAAAAATTTATCCCGTTAATATCCGAATCATTGCCGCCACAAACTGCAATCTGACCGAAGCCGTCAAAAAAGGAACCTTTCGTCAGGACCTCTACTACCGCCTGAATGCTATCACTATTTTTGCTCCGCCACTGCGTGAGCAACGATGTGATATTCCTCTCCTCTGCAATTACTTTCTTGACAAGCTCGTCAAGGAGGGCTATTCGGCGAAACAATTTTCCGAAAGTGCCATGAACGCCCTCCTGGCCTTCGACTGGCCGGGCAATATCCGCGAGCTCGAAAACGTCATCCGTGGAGCCATAACCATCTCCCATGGCGATATTATGGAGCGCGATAGCCTCTCTTTCGGTCACTATCAGCCAGCAAATGACGAAAGCGTTGATGACCAACAACCCGCAAGTATTGCCTCTCACGAAAAAGATGCAATCCGTAAAGCTCTCAATCAGACAACCGGCAACAGACGCGCCGCAGCAAAACTTCTGGGTATCAGCGAAGCAACACTCTACCGCCGCCTGAAAATCTACAACTTGAATCGTTTGTGACGACGGTTTTGCTGCTGCAAAGCAAGGCGATTTATGTATGAGGAGTTGCGTCCTCTTCGAGTTGCTGCACTGGTGAGGCTAATTGTATTGGAAGTGAAAAAATAAACGTTATGCCACCTTCGGGAGGAGTGTTTACTGAAAAGGTTCCCTGATAATTTTTGACGATGATCTCATGACTTTTTATTGATAGAAAACAGTAATAAAGCAAATTACCGGCCATCGGCACCGCAAAATTACGCCGTTATAAAGATATCAAGAAAAAAGCAAATGTCTTTTTGTTTGCATGCGTAGAGCTAACCGTTGCATGAGTATAAGTTGGTTTCGTAGCGTTTTTTTTGTAGATGAACGAGTGCTGATCAATTTTAATTCAACCCCTTTTTGCCTGCTGGTTAAGATCCGCTTCACACCTTTAACTCATCGCATATAATATGTACACATAAAAAGCGTGAGCATATATCGTAACGCATATATACCGCATTACTCTCAGGGTGTAATAATACTGATTCCCAAAACACCCAACTCAACGAAATCAATATAAAAACTGCTTTAACGGTTATACATGAACGAGGAAGGGTATTCGGTTACACTGAAATTATTCAGAGTAAGCGGTAGAGCCAGTGCGCTTTTGCTGCTGCCTGTTTTTGGGTCATGACTCCCCTGTTGATATTGGTAGAAAATGCTTGTTTCTTGTTTTAATAAGTAAATTGAAAAATCGTGTAAGCGGTCAACAACAAGTAGCTCCATAATCTCCGGTCATCCAAGCCTGATTCCTTGATATGTGGCTTTTTTATTACGGAATCAATTCGTGTGAAGCGCTTAGCATTGTTTGGAATGCAAGGGTTAGAGTCTGGTAAACGGCTTTTTTTAAGAGAGATACAACAGATAAAGAATATTACGAAAGTGACCTATCAACACAATGAGCTTGTTTCGAACATGCGGAATGGCTTTATCTTTGCGCGTGTTGTTTATGATGAAGGAGTTCCTGTGGACTTTCTTCATTTGGAGGTCAATGCCGGGTATGAACGGATGACCGGTCTTGGGGGGGTTGTGGGTAAAAAGATATCTGAGATCTTTCCTGGTATAACGATCTCCAATTCGGAGTTGGTTGAAAGGCAAATCAGGGTTGCTGAATCGGGAAATCCGGATCGGTTTGAACTCTATGTTGACTCGTTAAAAAAGTGGTTTGATTTATCGGTGTATTGCCCGAACAGGGGATATTTTATAGCGTTGATTGACGACATTACCAGCCGGAAAGAGGCTGAGTTGATGCTTTTACGGAGCGAGACGCGGTTCAGAACGCTTTTTGAACGCAATGCCGCTGCCAAGCTTATTGTTGATCCTGAGAATGCCAATATTGTTGATGCCAACCATGCAGCATCAGTGTTTTACGGTTGGTCAGTTGAGGAGTTAAAGCAAATGAACCTGGCGCAAATCAACGTTGCACTACAACTGGAAGTGATTAAAGGCAATCTGGCAAGAGTTGTCAACGAAGGCTATGCCAGTTTTTCGTTTTGCCATACCATGAAAGACGGATCCCTGCGTGATGTTGATGTGCTGAGCACAAAAATCAATGATGGTAACAAAGATTTAATTGACACCATTATTTACGACATCACTGAAAAAAAACGGTATGAACAGATTAATGCATTCCGGTTGAACATCCTTCAGATGGCAGATAGTCATTCGATAGAGGAGTTGCTGGTGTGTATGCTTGATGAGGCTGAGAAGATAACGGGAAGCGAAATCGGGTTTGTTCACGTTGTCGACGACGACCAAAGAACTCTTCTCTTTCAAGTTTGGTCGACCAATACCTTGCAGAAGATGTGCAAGGCTGAGGGGAATGGTCGGCATTTTGCATTGAATGAGGCGGGTATATGGGCTGATGCGATTCGTGAGCAAAAGGTGATTATCCACAATGATTACTCTGCAGTTGAGCATGGCAAAGGAATGCCCGAAGGACATGCAGCAATAGTGCGGCAACTGGTTCTTCCGGTCAACCGTGATGAAAAAATTGTTGCAATTGTCGGAGTTGGTAACAAGCCTGCAAACTATGATAACAATGATGTTACATGGATTGAAATGTTAGCCAATCAAGTGTGGGATATTGTTGCCAAAAAGATTGCTGATGAGGAAAAGAGGAGGCTTGCCACCCAACTGCAGCAGGCCTCAAGAATGGTGATGATTGGGCAGCTTGCGGCAGGAGTTGCGCATGAAATCAACAACCCGCTCAATTTTATTACCCTCAATGCGCATACTATTCTGGAGGATTTTAACGATCTCCTGAGTTCACACATGAGTCACTGTAACTGCATATAAAATAAAGGTCGGCCTAAAAATTTAGGCACTACAATGTCATAGTCCAACAAAAAACTATGCTATGAGGAACGGCACTGAAC
>CAIQGA010000208.1 GCA_903871235.1 uncultured Chlorobiaceae bacterium | reverse complement strand
CCCTGTGGATTATCGGTAATGCCGGAGCAAACTCGCTGACTGGCACCGGCAGTAATGATACCCTTGATGGCGGCGCAGGCAATGATTCACTGACAGGTGGAAATGGAGATGACTTCCTGATTGGCGGCAACGGCAATGACACGCTGACAGGTGGCAATGGCAATGATCATTTCGTCTTTAATTTCGCACCCAATGCAACAACCAATAAAGACACCATCATTGATTTTGAGCCGGGCACTGATGAACTGCAGTTCAGCAAAGCTATTTTTACCAAACTTGGTTCAGTGGGGGAGTTGACTGCAGCAGAGTTCTGGTCAGGTACTGCCGCCCGTGACACCAGTGACCGAATCATTTACAACGAATCGACAGGAGCGCTTTACTACGATGCTGACGGCACGGGAGCTATTGCTGCGGTGCAAGTTGCCATAATCGGCACGGCCACACATCCCGTATTGCAGAATACGGACATCCACATCATCGCCTGAAGCAGGTAAATCCTGTTACACCTGTATCGGAGGGTACAGGTGACAGTGGGTGTCATAAGGTTTTCGGGCAATAAGGTTCTGTGAGGCAAAAAAAAAAGCAGGAGTCCCGGATAAAACGGAACTTCTGCTTTGTCTCTCTTACGGTAAAGAAATCAGCCCTCGTGAGCTGGAAGCGGTTTTTCTTCTTCCGTGATGGTCACCTTCGACTTGATAAGGTCGTAGATCTTCTCTTTGAGGATGGTATCGGTAATGTAATCGCGAAACTCGGTCGAGAGGTAGGTGTTCTCAAGCTCTTCGGCACTCATGGATTCGCTTTTGCTGGCCTCTTTGTTTGCGTAAGCCTTGATGTCTTCATCCGACACAGAAAGTTCTGCATTTTCAGCTATTTTCTGGCTGATCAGCAGCCATTGGGCATGTTTTTCGGCATTCGGCTTCATGGCAAGGCTGAACTGATTTTCGTCGAATCCACGCGGGAAGTTGCCGCCCATCTGGCGTTTAGCATTTTCAACAAGCATCTTTGAGAAAGAGGCGATCATAGAGTTCGGTGCAGGAACCGGATTTTCCTCGATAAATTTCTCGGAGATGGATTCGAGGATCTCCTCATCAGCCTTCTGGATAAAATGCTCTTCAATCTGGATCCGGACGTCAGCCGTGAAGTCAGCCACCGATTCAAAGCGCTCTCTCGAAATTTCTTTGACCAGTTCGTCGGTCAATTCAGGCAGTTCAAGCCGTTTGACTTCGCTGATGACAACACGGAAACGGGAAGCTGGTTCTGACCCTTTCGCCTCATTTTCAACCTCAACGCTCTCACCGGCTTTTTTCCCTGTAAGTGCTACTCGGAAGGGATTCTCCTCCGGAAGGTACTCGAGGGTGAAGTGGTGGTTTTCGGTTTTCTCATCCTCTTCTGGCTCGCCCGCTTCATCAATCTTGTACACATCGCCGATGACGGTATCGGTTGAGAGTGAAGCCTCGTCAATGCTGACAAGGGTGCCGTGCCCCTTGAGAATAAGGTTTATTTCGCGATCAATATCCGCATCGGTAACGACATAGCGGTTCTGAGTGAAGGTATATCCACTGAAATCCTTTACTTCAAATTCTGGATGGATTTCGTAGGAGAGCCGGATGGTCAGCTCATCGGGTGTGAAGGTAAAGTCGATGATCTGTGCACGGCTTGCCGGTTTGATATTTTCAGCATCAGCAATCTCGCCAAAATATTTTGATGCCATTTTTTCGGCGATAGTTGCCTCTATGGAGGGTCCAGCCAGTTTTTTAATCAAGCTTGCAGGAGCATGTCCCTTCCTGAATCCCTTGATCTGAATGTTCCGCTTTGCCTCGTCGAGTTCCTGGGCATATTCTGCACCGAAATCTTCAGCGGAAAGAATGATTTCCAGCTCCTGTTCGGTTTCGCTGATGTTCTTGATATTCTTTTGCAAGGCTCTTTTTGGTTAATTGGTCATGGTGAAAAATTAAAAGTCCAGAAGATACGAATTAATCTGCTGTTTTAAAAAAGCGCTTCTCTCCGCCCCAGTCAGCTCTGCCGTCCCGGTTTATAGACAAGTGTTGAGTAGGGTGCGTCGTGCAGCATCCGCATGGCAGCTTCAGCAATATCGCTGGCCGTGACCGCCTCCAGAGCAGCAGTTTTCTCTTCAGGCTCAATAACGCGCCCGAAATAGGAGAGGTCGGATGCCGTCTGCGACATTCTCCGCGTCATCTTTTCCATCCCCATGATGTGCGAGCCGAGCAGTTTTGTTTTTGCCGCTCTCACCTCTTCCAGATCGGGATTTTTCAGTGCATCGCTCTTGAGCAGCTTGTCGATCAGTTCAAGGGTGACCTTGATTTTGTTGCTGTCGGTACCGGCATAGATGTTCATCGCGGTCACATCATCAAAAAAGGTGATTGATGAATAGACGTTGTAGGCCAGTCCCCGTTTTTCACGAAGTTCCAGATTGAGCAGCGAACTCATGCCGTTGCCGAGCATGGAGTTGAGCACCATGAAACTGTAAAAAAGCGGATCGTGGCGTGCTATGGCTGTTCCGAGGACAATCTGCGCCTGGCAGACCCGCTTTTTCAGCGTCAGGGTAAAAGGGGTATAATCCTCTGCAAGAAAGGGCTGGCGGAGATACTGGCTCCCGGATGGCTCCCTGAGCTTGCCAAGAAATCGGTCGGCAAGTTGCATGATTTCGTCGTGCTCCACCATGCCGGTAGCCGTCACAACCATCTTTTGCGGAATATAGTGCTGCTGCATGAAGGTGTTCAGATTCTTGATCGTAAAGGCTTCAACGCTTTTTTCGGTACCAAGAATCGGTGTGCCGAGCGGGTGACGGGGGAAGGAGCGCAGGTCAAACTCCTCAAAAATAAGCTCTTCAGGGGTATCGTTAACGCTGCTGATCTCCTCAATGACCACCTCTTTTTCTTTTTCGATCTCTTCTGGAGGAAAGACCGGGTCGCAAACAAGATCGGAGAGTAGGTCAAAAGAGGGTTCAAGATGTTCCGGCAGACAGCGCAGGTAGATGCAGGTCTGCTCCTTTGTGGTGTAGGCATCAAGGTAACCGCCGTGCTTTTCGATGTTTCTGGCGATGTCGATGTAGGTGCGCCGCCCTGTTCCCTTAAAGATGGCGTGCTCAATAAAATGTGCCAGTCCCGGAGACTCTTTGGGATCATCACGTGAACCGGCATCAATCTGTATGCCGAGTGTAACGCTTTTTACCGACGCAACCGAATCGGTAACAATCCTCAACCCACTGGCCAGAACACCCTGCTGGAGTGAAGATACTGAAGAGGATGATTGAGGGTGGGAACTTTCTTTCGCCATTACTGAATGATTTACTGATAAGCATGGTTTTCCAAAAATCGCGGCACCTTGCCGACGCAGGTGAAGATAAGGAAAGTATCAGGGTTTTGACGGGGGAATATTTTTTGCGGTGGCAACCAGCAAAAGCCGGGGTGCTCCTTTGTGTCCAGCTTTAACGTTATGAAAGAAGTGGCACAGGTTGTAAATTGGCTTTCTAAAGACAAATTACTGGATTTATTGATGAAAGCTGCTATCGCTCTGTCTCCTGACAATCAGTATGTAAAAAAACCACTGCTGAAATGGGCTGGTGGCAAGATTCAGCTTTTAAGTCAGTTTGATTGGCTTTATAATTTTTCTTGGTAAAAGGGGCCGTAAGCAGGAGAGAAGCTGTAATTTATCCGGGTGAAGATGGTTAGATTGCAGAATGTCCAAGCCTCCCGGGTTGTATTTCCCAAGGAAGTTCAAGAGAAGAGGCAATTGTTCATATTCGGGAAGCGATTCATGCCTACATCTTGGTTTTGGAGGGAGATGGATTGCCTAAAAGTCAGCCTTTTTTTGCGCCACCACCGGTAAAGAAGCTCTACATGATTTTTTTTGCTGATTCTGATGAGGATGTTTATAGCTTGTCGGATGGTAAGTTATTGAAATCATGAGAGTAAAAATTGTACTGTTGCTATGTCAGGTTTACGTGTTATAATTCAATGAAAACAATCATGCAGAGCGCCATCCCTATAACCTGCCCCCAAGAAATATTACTCGGTTTGCACATGGATGCCCAGCAATTTGCTACGTTGCTTAAAGAACAGTCTGCCATGGCCTTGTTTAGAGAGGGTCGGCTTTCATCGGGCATGGCTGCAAGTTGGTTGGGTGTGCCGCGTGCTCATTTCCTGATAAAAGCCATGCAGGGGGGCGCCACCCTTTTAGAAAATACGCAGGAAGATTTCCGAAGAGAAACGGCCTTACTGTGAGGGTATTTTCTAACACAACTCCCTTTATCGCGCTTGCGAGTATTGACCAACTGCAATTATTGCCGCAGTTGTTTGGTAGTGTATATGTTGCTCAATCGGTTATCGAAGAATGTGCTGAAGGTGGTCGGATTCTTGTTCCGAACTTGCAGGGCTTGAGTTGGGTTATATCAATGGCCGATGAATCAAGTTCTAATTTGCCCGTGCTGTTTGATCTGGATCGCGGCGAGAAGCAGACCCTTTTGCTCGCCTCCAAACACCCTGGAAGTACAGTTATTATTGATGAGCGTCTCGGACGTAATGTGGCTGAATATATGGGGCTACAGGTAACTGGGACATTAGGCGTACTGGCCAAGGCTAAAACGATGGGGTTCATTCCATCGTTTTATGCGGCTGCGCAAGGCATGCGCGAAGAGGGTATTCATTACAGCATGGGCTTGATCGACCGGCTTGCACAACATTTAGGAGAAATCGACTCATGAACTGCTGTTTCTTCGCCAGAGTTGAGTGCTTCCTAACCCGTGCAACTGAGCACGAACTCGAAACATAGGGTGACGCCATCCTCACCGCGCCGATACTGGATGCTGTTTTTAATCAAAATAACAGAGTCCCATCCAGCTCGGTTTCTTGTGCGATTGATGGCGTTTTTCGCTTGAAGCCAAACCTTGGGAAAGAGAGTAATCCATGAAGAGCTGAAAAATAGAGGAACACAATCGCCGTGAAATTCTTATTTTCGACAAACAGTGAGGCTCTCGCTGTAGCCGATACTTTACCGATCGGGTTTCTTTTTTATTTCAGCGTTTCATGCCCAATTCATCAATTGTCATCACCGGGGCTACCGGCTATATTGGCTCGCAGATTGTTCTTGCACTGCTTTCAAGGCTTTCTGGAGGGGTGCGCCTCAGGGTGATTGCCCGGAACAGCTCGGACTGTTCTTTTCTTGAGGGGCTGCCGGTTGATATTGTCCGCGCCGACATCTCGGACTCTCTTGCCCTTCATGAGGCTTTCAGGGGGGCCGACACCGTATTCCATTGCGCAGGGTTTATCTCCTACACAAAGAGCTCCCGCCGTGCACTCCATGACGTCAATGTGGTCGGCACACGCAATGTGGTCAATGCCTGCCTTTATAATAATGTCCGCCGGCTTGTTTTGACCAGCTCCATTGCCGCTGTCGGTGCTTCTGAAGATGGCTCACCAGCCAGTGAGTCAACCACCTTTCAGGAGTGGCAACGACGGAATGGTTATATGGAGGCCAAGCATCTGGCTGAACTTGAGGGGCTGCGCGGTGTGGCCGAGGGGCTCGAAGTGGTGATGGTCAATCCCGGTGTAGTCATTGGTATTGATCGCCAGAACCCCGCCTCACTCAGTTCTTCTAACGAGGTGCTGCGGCTCATTTATAAGGGAAAAATCCCGCTCTTTCCTTCGGGATCGACTGGTTTTGTTGATGTTCGCGATGTGGCTGATGCCCACCTTGCGGCGTGGGAAAAGGGGCGCTCGGGTGAGCGTTATCTGGTTGTTGGCTGCAATATGAGCTTCAGGGAACTTTTTGACGCTATTAGTACTCTTTCTGGCAGCAGCACGGGACGGGCGTTTGTGGTGCCCGGGGGCGTCGGGCTCCTTGCCGGTTTTGGCGGGGAGATCTGGTCGATGTTCTCAGGCCGTCCTTCCTTTATCAGCTTGGAGAGCATTCGACTTGCTTCGAGGTCCCTTGCATACAATAATAGCAAGTCACGTCAGGAGCTGGGCATGTCGTACCGGGAACTCTCCGAAACGCTCAAGACTCTTGGACTCTGAAGAGGACTCTTTCTTCAATTTTTTACATGCACAATTATGGATACTCCGAAAATTGAAAAAAAAGCCGTGACGGTTGATCCGGCAAAACTCAAGCAACTGAATCTCGCGGTCGAAGCCCTTGAAAAACAGTTTGGCAAGGGAGCTATCATGCGCCTTGGTGACGATTCAGCGGGAATGAAGGTGCAGTCAATTTCAACTGGCTCGCTGACCCTCGATTTTGCCCTCGGCGTCGGTGGCTTGCCGCGTGGCCGTGTCACCGAAATTTATGGGCCGGAATCTTCCGGAAAAACAACCCTCGCCCTCCATGTTATTGCTGAGGCACAGAAATTGGGGGGAATTGCGGCCATCGTTGATGCTGAACATGCTTTCGATCCCTCCTACGCCCGCAAACTTGGTGTCGATATCAACGCCCTGCTTATCAGCCAGCCGGAATCGGGCGAACAGGCGCTTTCGATTGTGGAGACGCTGGTGAGGAGCAACGCCATTGATGTAGTGGTGGTCGATTCTGTTGCGGCTCTCGTGCCCCAGGCGGAGCTTGAAGGCGAGATGGGCGACAGTGTGATGGGTCTCCAGGCGCGGCTTATGAGCCAGGCGTTACGCAAGCTTACCGGTGCCATTTCAAAATCGAGCTGCGTCTGTATTTTCATCAATCAGCTCCGCGATAAAATCGGCGTTGTTTATGGCAATCCTGAAACAACGACCGGTGGCAAGGCGCTGAAATTTTATTCGTCCGTACGTCTCGATATTCGTAAAATTGCCCAGATCAAGGATGGCGAAGAGATTACAGGCAACCGTACAAGGGTGAAGGTGGTCAAAAACAAGGTTGCCCCTCCCTTCCGTACGGCGGAGTTTGATATTCTCTACGGAGAGGGTATTTCGGCCATGGGTGAGCTGATTGACTTGGCCGTTGAGTTTGGTGTGGTCAAAAAGGCTGGTTCATGGTTCAGCTATGGCACCGAAAAACTTGGGCAGGGACGTGAGACCGTCAAGAGGGCTTTCCGTGAAGATGCGGCACTCTACAGCAAGATTCAGGCGCAGGTCAAGGTGCTGATGAGTGGGCCTGCAGAGGTGGTGAGCGGGTCTGAAGAGGTGGTGAACGGGCAGGTATGAAGATAGGAACCATTGAGATTGACCGGCCGGTTATTCTTGCGCCGATGGAGGATGTAACCGACCGGGCATTCCGCCAACTCTGCAAACGGCACGGGGCCGATATTGTCTATACCGAGTTCATCAGTGCCGAGGCGTTGCGCAGGGGAGTCGAGAAGTCGCTCCGCAAGCTGAAGGTCGATGAGATGGAGCGCCCCTTTGCCATCCAGATTTTTGGCAGCACTGTTGAGTCGATGGTTGAGGCCGCAGTTATTGCGGAAGAGTATGGCCCCGATTATCTCGATATCAATTTCGGCTGCCCGACCAAAAAGGTTGCCGGAAAAGGGGCTGGCGCAGCCCTGCTCAGGGAACCGGAAAAGATGGCCGCTATTTCCGGGGCGGTTGTTAAAGCGGTCTCCATCCCGGTGACGGCTAAAACAAGGATTGGCTGGGACATGGAGTCGATTAACATTCTCGATATTCTGCCTCGGCTTGAGGATGCCGGTATTCAGGCCCTTGCGCTGCATGGTCGTACACGCAGCCAGATGTACAAGGGAAAGGCGGACTGGAACTGGATCCGTCAGGCCAAAGAGCAGGCGCACATACCGCTGATTGCCAATGGCGATATCTGGTCACCTGAAGATGCTCTGGCCATGTTTGCCGAAACGGGTGCGGATGGCGTGATGATTGGCCGGGGTTCCATCGGTAACCCCTTTATTTTTGAGGCGGCCAAAGAGTTGCTGAAAACCGGCAAGCTGGTGCCACCGCCCGATTTTCGTGCACGAATTGAGGTTGCCATTGAGCACTTGAAGCTCTCCGTGCAGTTCAAGGGTGAAAAGTATGGGGTGCTTGAGATGCGTCGCCACTATGCCACCTACCTGAAAGCGCTCCCGATGGTGTCGCGAGCACGCAACAAGCTGGTACGCGAGGATAAATGGGAGCAGGTTATCGAAATTCTTCTTGACTACCGCGAGGAGTGCGAAGGATATGCAAGGGAGGGGAAGATTCTTGAGTGCACGGAGTGCCTCAATGACCATTCCGATAGATTGTCGTTAAATTATCAAGCCAATAATATATAATAAGTTATGAGTAGTCAGGATTCCCGTTGCCGTGTGGCGGTACTTGGTGCAACCGGTCTGGTCGGTCGCACGATGATCAAGGTTCTTGAAGAGAGAGATTTTCCCGCAACCGACTTTGTGCCGCTTGCTTCGTCAAGAAGTGCCGGTCAGACGGTGACCTTCAGGGGCAAGGAGTTCATCATCCGCGAACCCTCAGAAGAGGCTTTCCGTGATGTCGATATCGCCCTTTTTTCCGCTGGCGCAACTGCGAGTAAAGAGTGGGCCGTGGTTGCAGCGGCTGAAGGTGCGGTTGTTATCGACAACTCATCGGCCTTCCGCATGGAGCCCGATGTGCCTCTTGTTGTGCCGGAGGTTAACCCCGAAGCCATTTTCAGGGCCGACGGTCGCCCCGAACCGATTATTGCCAACCCCAACTGCTCAACCATCCAGATGGTGGTGGTGCTCAAGCCGCTGCACGACCGCTTCGGCGTCAAAAGGGTGGTGGTTTCGACCTATCAGTCGGTGACTGGTAAGGGAAAAATTGGACGCGATGCCCTTGAAAGCGAGTTGGCCGGAGAGAGCCAGGAGCAGTTTACCCATTTTCACCAGATCGCCTTCAACGCCGTGCCGCAGATCGATGCCTTCACCGATAACGGCTACACCAAGGAGGAGATGAAGATGGTCAACGAGACCCGCAAAATCATGGGCGACAAGAGCATGAGCATCTCTCCCACTACGGTGCGCATTCCAGTCTACGGCGGCCACGGAGAGTCGCTCAACATCGAGCTTGAGCGAGAATTTGATATCGACGAAGTGCGCGAACTTCTTCGCACGTCGCCGGGCATCATTCTGCAGGACGACCCTTCGGCACGCATCTACCCTATGCCGCTCACCTCTTACGAGCGCGACGAAGTTTTTGTAGGCAGAATTCGCCGCGACTACTGGCATCCCCAGACCCTCAACATGTGGATTGTCGCCGACAACCTGCGCAAAGGCGCGGCCACCAACGCAGTGCAGATTGCTGAGGTGATTGTTAATCAGAAAAGAGCGTAAACCTCTTTTGGCTGTCTAAAGCCATCAGTGCCGTGCTGATGGCTTTGACTGCAACTGCAGAGGAGATGGAAAATTTCGAAGGGTTGCTGATGGAGGGTGACGGAGGGATGCTGAGCGGTTTCAGCAACATCGAGGTCTTTTTCCGGATGAGTCTTGTCATCGCCTTGTCGGCCAGAGTGCCGGTCAGTTGTACCTCCGTGTCGCGAAAAAGCGGGTTTTCGATAAGCTCTTTGATGGTGAAGTATTCGCTCTCCTTCCGGTTTTTTACCTCCCGGCATGAAAATTGTATTATCCGTCCCTCTTTTGATTCCGTCAGGAGGAGATAGTTGCTTTCAATCTTCAAAATCACCTGTCTCCCGGTAGTAAACCTGGAGAGGTGAAGAAGAGGCAACTGCGGAGTGCCGTTGAAAATGAGTCGGCGTGAGGCAGCAAGGTGTTCTGAAACTCTTTGGCTGGCTGCGGCGGGATAGAAGAGCAGCATTTTTTTTTCATGCGCCCCGTTCTGGCTCAGGCCATAAGCGGTGCAGTCGCAGTCGTACTCCCGGGGTTGGCTTAAAAAGTATTGTGCTTCAATCCGGCAGTACTCCCGGCATCTTTCTTCGCTTGTGTTGGCGGGAAAAGAGACGGGAAGGGGGAGATAGTTGCTTGGTTCGATGCAGAGCGCCAGATCCTCATTGGGCCACTCGTTGAGGTGGTTGTCGAGCTTTTTAAGCAGTCGGTTCCCTTTGGTGGAAGCAAGTTCTTCAAGGCCGAATGGAAAGGTTTTGCACTTGCTCAGGCCGTAGCCATTGCCGCTGGATGTATTCATGCGGATAACGGCACACTCTTTGGCATCTATGGCGCAGGCAAGAAGGCTGGTACTCATCATTCGAGTATGAAATATTTTTTGAGAGATTCAAGCTTTTTTTTGCCAATTCCCTTGACATCAATAAAGTCCTGAAATTGCATCACTTTTCCCCCTTTTGATTTTCTGAAAGTAACCAGTCGTTCGGCCATAACAGGCCCGATTCCCGGAATTTTTTGTAACTGCTGGCTGCTCGCCTTGTTGAAAGAGAGTGTCCCGTTAAAGACTTTTTTTCCGGATGAACGGTGCCCCGGACTCTTTTCAGCCGCAAGTTCTTCCCCTTCCCCTTCGGCTTCAGCATCCTGCAGAACATCCTCTTTGACCCTCGATTGCTGCACGGTGGCAAGGGCAATAAGGCTGTCGACCTCCGCTTCACGGTATCGGGCAGTTTCCGCTTTCTTGACAAGGAGATCAACCTCCTCTGAGGAACGGAGAGTGACAAGGATGCCGCCCAGCAGCAGAAAGGCCAGAAGAACGGAGACCAGAGTAATTTCAGCCTTGGTGAGGCTGAGCTTCAGTGCCAGTTTTTCGAGGGGCTTCATAGGAAGATGCGTTTAACCCTTGAAGAGACCGAACAGAGTGTTTCATAGCTGATGGTGCCAGTCAGGTCGGCCAGGCACTCCGCTCCGACGCCCTCCCAGCCAAAGAGAACGGCTTTGTCACCGGTTTTAACATTGTGCGTGGTGCCGAGGTTAACCATGATTTGATCCATCGTGATGATGCCGACCTGCGGGTAAGCGTTGCCGTTGATCATGACGGTGGCACGGCCTGAGAGTGCTCTTGCATAACCGTCGGCGTAGCCTGCGGCTATGGTGGCGATGGAGCACGCTTCCGGTGCCGTCCAGGTTCGGTTATAGCTGATGGTGGTTCCGGCAGAGACCGTTTTGACAAAAATTACTTTTGCTTCAAATTGCATGACCGGTTTGACGTCGAGACGGCAAGGCGTATTTTTTGCCGGATGGTACCCGTAGAGCAGGATGCCGGGTCGCACCATGTCGAGCCAGGAGTTTGGTTCCGTCAGGATTGCTCCGCTGTTGGCCGCGTGTTTGCACACTTTTTTCATCGACGCATGTTCATATTCAGCCGTGAGCGTTGTGAAGGCGTTGAGCTGCTCCTGGGTGAATCCTTCGGCGGTTGCGCTGTCGGCAAAGTGGGTATAGATACCTGTCAGCTCAAGATGCAAAGAACGGTCGATTTGCTGGAGGAGCTCCATGGCAACTGACGGGTGGACGCCGAGACGCCCCATGCCGGTATCGACCTTTACCTGTATGGCCAGCGTTTTGTTCTCTGCAGCGGCAATTTCCTCTGCCGCATGAAGCGTCTGGCTGTCGCAGAGGGTCATTTCAATGCCGTGGTGCAGAAAAAAAGGAATTTGAGAGAGAAGCGGCGAAGAGAAGGCAAGAATTGATGCCCGCTTTTTCAGCGCACCGCTCTTTTTCAGTTCAACGGCTTCATGAATGTTTGCCACGCCGAAATCATTGATGCCCGACTGTTCAAGCGTTTCAGCAACCCTGTGCACGTTGTGGCCGTAAGCATTGGCTTTGACGATACCCATAATTCGTCGGCCCTCACCAACTCTCCGAGCGATCAGGCGTGCATTCCAGGCAAGGTTTTCGAGCGAGACAAGCGCCTCTGTCATATTTTCAGGTGGAATTTCTTCCGCTGTAAACTCCCTGTTGTTTTCATCCATAACTCGGGTGCACCTCTTTTGCTGTTACCGTGTTGCATTAAAACCTCGTTCCATGTGTATCTCTTCTCTTGAATCGGAACTTCCTGTAAAAAAACATATTTTGTCTATGATTTTCAAACCGGAAAGGCGCTTATTCCTTGTATATTTTCTCTTCAGCGCCACCGGTGCATTGTGTTGTCACTTTAACTCATCTCTCATGTCGAACCACGATATATTTGGGCTTGCTGCAGAAACGCCGATGGTTCCTGTCCAACAGATGGCCCGTCAGATAAGGCCAAAGGTTATGGCCAAACTTGAGTACATGAATCCAGCGTGGTCGCACTACTACCGGGTGGCTTGTGCCATTGTAATGGATGCTGAAGAGCGCAAGTTGATTCACCCGGGAATGACCCTTGTGGACTGGACCTTTGGCAACAGCGGAATTGCGCTTGCCATGGCCGGTGTGAGCCGTGGTTACAAGCTGCTGCTGGCCGCTCCCGATAAAATATCGCGGGAGAAGCAGGATATGCTCCGCGCTCTCGGTGCGGAACTGGTGATTACCCCCTCCGATGCCTTGCCCGGAGAACCGCGCAGTTGCATGAATGTGGCTGAAAGTCTGGTGCGGAGTATACCCAATGCCTTTTATGCTGGCATGTATGCCAATCCCCTCAGCCTCAAAGTTCACAGCGAATCGACTGGCAGCGAGATTTTTCGTCAGACGGAGGGCAGGGTTACCCATGTTTTTGTGCCGATGATTTCGGGCGCTATGGTTTTCGGAATTGCCACTTTTCTGAAAGCAAAGAACCCTGCTATCAAGATTATCGGTGTGGAGTCGCAGGACTCAATCTATGCAGGGCTCTTCAGGGATGGAACGCCCGGAGCTCCCTCGTTTTCCGAGCTTGAGGAGATAGGATCCCGTCAGCCATCTGTTTTTTGGGAGCCTTCGCTGCTTGATGATGTGGTGCAGGTAAGTGATTATGATGCATTCAACTGTGGTCGGGAGCTTTTGCGTATGGAAGCGGTTTTTGCCGGGGGCGCTTCAGGCGCGGCGATGGCTGCGGCGCTTGGGGCTGGTGCCGCATACCGTGAGGATGATTGTGTTGTGGTGGTGATGAACGATTTTGGCGGTTATTATCTGAGCAAGATGTTTCATGATGAGTGGATGCGCAAGCGTGGTTTTTACCGCAAGGCGAAATCAGCCCCTGAGCAGATCACGGCTGAGGATATTTTGCAGTTGAAGGCGCGCCGGGATCTGATTTTTGCCTTGCCGGAAAATACGCTCGCAGAAGTGTTTCAGATGATGAAGCAGAACGATGTCTCTCAACTCCCGATCGTCTCCTACAACGCGCCAATCGGCAGTATCAGCGAAAACAAGATACTCTCTATTCTTATTGAAAACGATGATGCGATGAATGCAAAGGTTGTCGGCTTTATGGAACCTCCCTTTCCGCTTTGCCGACTCGATGCAACAATTTCAGAATTATCCGATAAACTGCAGCAAAGTGCATCAGGAGTGCTGGTAAGTCGCTCTGACGGACGCCTTCAACTGTTAACAAAATCAGATCTTATTGATGCCTTGACCCATAAGTGAGCGGTGTTGCATTATCCTGTTGTTTTTTAGGGAGGATTTCTTTAACTAAGCACTCAAAAACATTCCTCTTTTTTTTTAGGTGCGATGCACTATATTGCGCCATGAAGCCCGCAAAAAGAGATTGAAGCGCAGAAAGGCAGAAATCCATACGGCTTTGGGCCGGGTTAACAACCAGCAATACGATATGAAGGTAGAGTCCAGAAAAAGACAATTCATTTTGGAGGGCAAGATCAAGCCTTGCTTCTGTGAAGGATGTGGTCAGATTACAGAGAAGATTTTTGTCGGTGAATGGATGCCGAGCGACAAGCCCAGGGAAGAGGATTTTCTGACGACGGTTGCGGTCAAAAAGCCTAAAGGAAGTAAAAATGGCGTTGGCGAATTGCCGCCTGCCGCCGAAAACCAGTACTGGGTTCGCTGTTCCGAGTGCAATCAGGTTTACCTGCTTAAGGAGTGGCAGATACAGATTGACCGGGAGGTGAGTCCTGATGAGATGAAGGCTGAAGAGTGTCAGGTCTACTCCCCGCACGGAATTTATGCCAAGGGTGATGCGCTTTATCATCAGTCGCTTGGTGAGGTTGGAGTGGTCAGGGAAAAACAGGCGACAGGAAGCGGTGCTTTTGTTATTATTGTGGAATTTTGCAAAAGTGGCCGAAAACAGCTCCTCGAAAATGTGCAGATGAACCCTGCAAATGGAAAAAATACAGAAAGTGTTACTGATCTTATTAAACTGAAACTTAGACGTTGATCTTTTAAAAGGGGGTGAATTACATTGGTTAGTGTGCAGATAAATGACAATGAATCGATCGATAAAATGCTGAAACGCTTCAAGAAGAAATATGAGCGTGCAGGTGTTTTAAAGGAGTTTCGTGCAAACGCATACTTCGTCAAACCTTCGGTGGATGGTCGTTTGAAGCGCTCAAGGAGCAGACGAAGAGCGCAGAGGGCAAATGAAGAACGCAATTCATAATCGTTCCCACTCGAAACAGTTATGTACAGGCAGCTCCTTCACGGGAGTTGCCTTTTTTTTGTCAATACCAATCCATGTTGACTCATGAGAGTGTTCAAAGGTGAAGTTACAGCGTTACCGCCCGACAAGTCGATCTCGCACCGTGCGGCACTTATCGGCGCATTGTCGGAAGGCACAACAGAGATCACCAACTTTTCCGCCGGATTTGATAATCAGTCAACCCTTGGTGTCTTGAAAAGTGCCGGAATCACCCTTCGCCAGGAAGAGGTGGATGGAGCCTACGGCCGCCGCATCCGGAAAGTGGTTATCGAGTCAACGGGACTATGGAGTTTTCAGCCTCCCTCCGATCCCTTGATGTGCAATAATTCGGGAAGCACCATGCGCATGTTTGCCGGTATTTTAGCAGCACAGCCCTTTGCCAGTGAGTTGATTGGCGACAGTTCGCTGATGAAGCGGCCAATGAAGAGGGTTGCCGATCCATTGCGCTTAATGGGAGTTGCTGTGCAACTGTCACCGTCAGGCACGGCGCCGATGTACATCAACGGAACCAAAGAGCTGAAGCCGATCAACTACCGTCTGCCGGTTCCTTCAGCGCAGGTGAAGTCACTCGTGGCCTTTGCCGCCCTCCATGCTGACGGCGAATCGAGGATTATCGAGCCAGTGCTTTCTCGTGACCATACGGAAGTGATGCTTGGTCTCAAGAGTATTGAGTGCGATGGAGAACGGGTTATTGTGATACCGGGCCGCAAAGCTCTTGCCGCAAAGCCCTTTTTTATTCCTGCTGACCCCTCGGCCGCCTGTTTTATTGTTGCGCTTGGTCTGCTTGCCCGTGGCTCAGAAATTATCATCAGAGACGTCTGCCTCAACCCGACACGGGCCGCATTTCTCGCTCTTTTGACAGACGCCGGGGCCGGTTTGACGATTGAAAACCAGCGGGTGATCGGCGGTGAAACCATCGGCGATATCCTTGTGGAGAACCACGCAGGGCTCGAACCCCTTGTAATCCAGGATCCGCAGCTTGTCTCCTTTATTATTGATGAAATTCCGATGCTTGCTGTCCTTTCAGCCTTTGCATCCGGTCAGTTTGAGTTGCACAACGCTGCCGAACTGAGAACCAAGGAGAGCGACCGGATTGATGCCCTTGTGGTCAATCTGCAGCGTCTCGGTTTTGATTGTGAGCAGTACCCCGACGGTTTCATCGTCAAGGGGCGCAAGATAACCCCGTCAGGAACGGTAGTGATCGAGAGTTTTGATGATCACCGGATTGCCATGAGCTTTGCAATTGCCAGCAAGGCGACCGGGTGCCCCATTGACATTTCTGACAGTGATGTTGTCGGCGTCTCGTTCCCGAATTTTTTTGAACTGCTTGAAAGTCTCGAAGTCTGATTGACGCAGGAGTTTGCAAGAGGTCAGGAGCGCCTGACCTCTTCAAGATGGGCGAGCAGGGCGTTGTTGAAAGCATCAGGCTGCTCCATGTTTGAAATATGAGCAGCTCCCGTCAGCAGACGGAGCTGTGAGCCCGCAATGAGTGTGTGAATGCTTTCGGCCGTTTCAGGCGTGGTGAGCTTGTCCTCTTTACCGTTCAGTACCAGTACAGGGCAGTGGATTGAGGCAAGAAGCGGTGTTGCATCATGGCGCATCATGATTGCCCGCATTGCGGCATTGATGACTGCGGCGCTCTGCTCCCGTATCATTGCAGCGGCCTCTGCAACCAGTTCTGGTTTGTTGATGGAGCTCTCGGCGGTAAAATAGTTTGGTATCATGCGCCTGGCCGCCTCTTCGGCGCCCTCAGCCTCTACAGCGCCGATGAACTCCTCCCGCACGGAGCGGGCCGCTGGTGCATCGGCTTCAGCCCTCGTGTCGCACAGAACCAGCGATGCAGTTTTGCCAGGGTAGAGCCGGTAGAACTCAAATGCCTGATATCCACCCATCGACAGCCCGACAACCGTTGCACGCTCAATTTTCAGCGACTCAAGAAGTCTGACCAGCTCATGGGCGTAATCAGTAAATGTCCATTCTGCCCACTCCCCTGATCCCGCAATACCAAAGGCATTTGGTGCAATCACGGCATAGCCCGCTTCACCAAGAGCCTTCAGTTGGGGCTGCCACATAGCGGCAGAGAGAGGAAAGGCATGCAAAAGCAATACCGCATGTTTTGTAATGCCGCACTCGATAATATTTGCGCCCTGATATGCGAGCATCACTCAGTTTTCCTTGGCTTTAGGGTATCCTTTGATCTCTCTGATAATGTTGTTGGCTTCATTGAGGATTTTTTTTGCCTCATCACGTGCGGTGTCGATAATCTCCTGCGAGCGTGTTTTAGCCTCATTGTTGTAGGCAGCATCGTTTTCATTGCTTTCGTAGAGGTCGTTGGCCTTGTCGAGCGCAAGTTTGATTTTGCCTGAAATAATCTGCTGGGTCTCCGTTCCTTTGTGCGGAGCGAAGAGCAGTCCCATGATGGTACCTGCAGTTGCGCCGAGCAAAGCGCCGAAGAAGAGCCCCTTGTAAAATTTGTCTTGATGTTCCATTGTGCAAAAGTGTTTTATTTTCATCAAATATAAGATAAAGTCTCCAATGCCCATTCCAGTTTTTGATTTTTTACTTTTTTTGCTTCAGTAGCCGCATTGTTTTAAGCAACGTTTAAGGATTCATTTATAATCCTTTAAGAATTAAGGACGTACCTTGTTTACAGTGAAAAAATAATTGTCATTGAGGCAGAGAGTAAAAAATTTCGCTCACATTTTTAATGTAACTGATACGATGAACACAAACGAAAAGTTCAGGGCAACCCCTTTTGCAATCGGGGCATTTATCCTCTTCATTATTAGCGGTCTTCTCTTTTTTTTACATGTCATGACCGGCATGTCACAGCCGACACAGGTGTGGCTGAGCGCTCTCTTCGTCATCGCAGTTGTGCTGCACACCGTTATCAACTGGAAGCAGTTTACTTGATGCCTCTAACGAAAGAGGTCAAGATCATTGGTGAGCATACGCATAATCTCTTCGCGTGATTCCACGATGCGCTCAACCAGATCAGGACGGCAGAGCACTCTGAATTTTTTTGTATAGCGTTCAAAAGCGAGAATGAAATCTGACTGAAACACTGACTCGTTCAGCTCATCAAACCGCACATACTCCGACTCGCATTGCAGCGCATAGTGGATGTGCTCCGAGCGGGTCGGATAAACGCGAAGCTCCTTCAGATCGGCATAATCAAAAATATCCTTCTTCGATGGCGGATCAATCAGCACTTCATGGCCGTGGAGACCGAGACGGTACCGTTTGTTGAGAAAGCGGCAGATCTCAAGCTCCATGGCGCGGCGCATTCTGCTGTCACTGTTATAGATGAACCACCGTTCGTCCTCTTTTGCAGAATGCGGCAGATAGGGTTGTACCGTTATCGCCCTCTTGTAGACCCGGCGCATAAGAATATCATCCAGCAGAGTCGAGAGAGGATGCCCTTTTTCGGGCATCAACTGCTTCAGCTCATGCAGCACCCGGTCATCGGCATTGCTATAAAAGAGCTTGCGCAAGGCACCCCCGGAGAGCATGCCGTCGCCCGCAATATCCTGCAAAAGCCTGCGGAGCATTGCCGAGAGCGCCCTGCTGGTATGATGCCAGTAGACATTACGCATCATCATGTACTTTGCAAAGAGCAGGCTCTCAAGTGGCGCAATACCCTTTTCAGTGATGGCAAACCGCTCTCGCTGCGGATCAGGCACAAACGACTCAATCAGCCGCTCAATATCAATGCTACCGTATGGGATGTTGCAGTGGTGGGCGTCGCGCATCAGATAGTCCATTTTGTCAGGGTCGAGCGTGCCGCTGATCAGCTTGCTGAAGCAGGTTCCCGCACTACCTGTGATGAGCGCGATGACCGCCTCCGGCTCCACCATCCACTCTACCTGCAATATTTCGGCAATGGTGGGAACTCCGGGGTTGTGTTCATAGATAAAGTGACGGCAAAGCTCCTCATGGTGCGAAAATACCGGCTCGTTGCCGCAACGGGGAATCTGCTCCTCAATGATGTGGGCATGGGGAAAGTGGCCGATATCGTGCAACAGGGAGGCCGAGAGCAGCACCCGGCAGTTGTGGTCGTCAAACCGGAACCGCTCATCCTGGAGGGTGAGAGCCAGAGGATTGGTCAACATGCGCTGCAAAATCAGTTTCATCAGATGATAGACTCCGATGGAGTGCTCAAAGCGGGTATGCGTGGCTCCAGGGTAGACTTGCTGCGAAAAAGAGAGCTGCCGAATTCCCTTGAGGCGAAGAAAAGAGGGGTGCGACAGAATTTTTTTAAGCGCTCCGCTGAGAGGAATATGCCCCCATACAGGAATACGGATAAATCCACCGTCAGATTGAAAAAGCAGGCGTTCGGCTATCATGGGGTTTCGGCGCTTTGAGATGATTATTTCTCGCAAGATACGCAAGAATGGGGGCACGGGCAAATTGGCTGACGATTATCTCTGTCTGTAAGCAATTGCATTGACTCAGTTTGTCATTATTGCTAAATGACGCATAGACAATTTGATAGAGACTTAAAGAGGATTTATACTTTGTGACACTTTTTTTTTAAATGTTATTTTGCTATAAATTCACTATTAATCAAGGCGTCAGTATTATTAAAGAATTTTTTTTAATAAAAAAGATATTCTTGATTACTTGATTTAATGATTATAAAATTGTAAAATCAAGAAATAATTTCCCCTTGCAGGATATACAAAAATAGTGCGTCGTGTAATTGCGCTGTGATAATTTCTCTGTATTTTTTTTGATTGTTTTTTTAAAAATAAAATATTTTCTTTGTCAGAGTGTGTTTTGCCAATGTGAATTTTTTTTCGTTATCATTTTTAATATAATACGTTAGCTTGTTGGTTGCCGTCGTTTTTTGCCTCGCTGTTGAGATTATGATATGATTGTAAGCCAATTTGTTTTTCTGTGTGCGTCCATTATCGCACTGTAAAAAAAAATATGCGAAGTGTAATTATTTGCTATAAAAATTGAGATAACTCAAACTGGCGATAGACGTGCATATCCCGTCAGAATAATTTTTGTGAGTTGTTTCGGACAATTGAATTTTTTTAATGTTAAATAAAATACAAACAATAAAATAACCAATCACCATGACACTCATTGCAATGTGCCGTTTTGACTGGCGATGGATAATGCTTCTGTTCATTGGCCTGAGTCTGGTTTCCGCGCCATCTTTTTCCTCAGCGATAACGGTTGGTGAGCACTGTTTCGGCGGTATTGTTTTTTACGTAGATGACAGCGGCGAGCATGGTCTTGTTGCAGCAAAAAGAAATATAGCGGGCAAGTCGCATGGCATGGAACCAGAGAATTTTAACTGGTATGATGCAAAAGCGGCTTGTGAAAATTTTGTAAATGACGGTTATAACGACTGGTTTTTGCCGAATGAGTGGCAACTGGGCAAGCTTTACCTCCAGAGAGCAGTGGTTGGTGGTTTTTACGACCACTTTTACTGGAGTTCCTCGCGTGAAGATGACGAGAACGCATGGTACATCTACTTCCACAGTGGAGACCAGAACAGTGATTCAAGGATGGCCAGCGGCCGGGTTCGCCCCGTGCGCGCTTTTTAGCTTTCCGTCACCAGTTCAGTGCTGGATCTTTGGCACGTGCACTGAATTTATGGCTCATACAGACTCCGTTACAGCATGCTGAGGGGTCTGAGCGAGTGTTGAAATGCAGGCGATGTTGTTAAAAGCTGAACTAAACCCCAAAAAGTCTCTGACGACGCAAGAATGTCAGAGGCTTTTGAGCCATATTATTCATGGGAGTTGCTTTGTTGCTATAGCAGGAAGATAGACTGCATGGTACAGCAAAGCCGCCGGTTGTGCGATCAAGTATTTACAGCACGAATTACCCATTGAAAGGCTGAAAGGTTTCTCCACAGCCTTTCTTCTTCAATACCATATTGATTGACCAAAGGCAGAAAAACTTTAAGTACCTCATTGGTTTTTTCGGGCCATAAAACGCGAGCTTTGGCATCAAGAACATGCCAGCCCGCTTTATTGAAAAGATCGACTGCTGTTTCAAGAGTAAAGAAACGGATATGTGTCTTGTCGAGTAATCCCTCATCAGTATAGTCCCACCGTCCACGTAATTGTTGCAACAAAAGGCTCCAGTGCGCTACATTCGGAATACAGATAATACAAAGGCCATTTTTTGCCATACGCGTGCGCAATTCGGTTAATACACTCCACGGATCATAAAGATGTTCAAGAACGTCACCAAAAATGAGCGTGTCAAAAAGTTTTCCACAACGTATTTTGTCAAGAGCGTCAAGGGTTTCCTTTGTTGTAATGTCTCCGACAAGAGTGTGATTCATGTGGGCCGTAGCCCGATTGGCAACCTCTTCAACTATTTCAACACCAATATAATGCGCTGATGGATTTCGTTCGCGATAAGCCTTTGCGAGAGCACCTGCTCCGCAACCAATTTCAAGAATCAATGCCGCTGTATTCGGAATAAGATTCAGAATATCTGGATTGACACCTGTATAATAAGAAGCGTTAGGATTTGCCATAGTACAGATATTTATTTTCTGAGAGGTATAGACGTTCTATAAATAAAGGTAAAAATATACGTCGAAAAATATCGTGTATCAGATCACTTGAATATTTATAGTACTTTGACCTGTTTGTCAATAATCTGTTTTATCACAATTAATTTTTTTAGATCCTCAGGGAAAACGTTTAAATTTAAAATTTCTTGGCTATTTTGTAGAATGCCATTATAAAAATCCTTTTTTATCTGTAAAATCCGATTTGGATATTCAATTGCATGAACGTTCTCTTTCGCAAAAACCGCAACAAAATCGTTCCAGACGTCACTTGTTTGGTGACTTACAAAAGATTCAAGCATGGCGGGAGAATAATTGTTTCTTTTAGCCCAAGTCACCAGGGCATTGCCGCTATCTGGATAAAAACGCCAACAATCGACAGGATAACGATGAAAATTACCGTTTGATGGTACATTCAAGTAAAATAACCCGCTTGGTTTAAGTATTCTGAGAATTTCGAGAAATAAGAGCCAGAACATCTCTGAATGTTCAAATACGCTTGAACTCACGCAAACATCTATCGATTCATTGTCAAATGGTAAAGTATATGGATCATCAAGAATGATATCGACTCCTTTACCCTTCGCAAAATCGACACCAATGTATTTTGCTCCTTTTGGTGCGACCTCGCGAATTGAGCCATTGACATTCTGAGAACCAATTTCAACGATAACCTTCTTCTCTCCATCGGGAATGTATGTTTGAAAAAACAGAGAGGCATTTGCCATTGCTGAGTGGTGCATGGATTTCAGTTTTTAAAGTTTCACGGCGTCGGTGTTACAGGCGCTGGCTGATATCGGTCGAGGGTGAATTTTTCTCCAAGATAGATCTCTCTGACCTCCGGGTTTGCGGCGATCTCTTCCGGGGTGCCGTGCATGAAGATGCTTCCGTCAAAAAGGAGATAGGCGTGGTTGGTAATGGAGAGGGTTTCATGGACGTTATGGTCGGTGATAAGCACGCCTATGCCGCGCCGGGCAAGCCCTTCAACAATCTGCTGGATATCTTCAACGGCAATAGGGTCAACTCCTGCAAAGGGCTCGTCGAGCAAAATGAATTTTGGGTTGAGTGAAAGTGCCCTTGCTATTTCCGTCCGCCGCCGTTCACCACCGGAGAGCGCATAGCCCATGCTTTTACGGATAGAGGTGATGTTCAGCTCTTCGAGCATCATGCTCGCTCTCTCCTTGCGCTCAGTTTCAGAGAGGGAGGTGAATTCAAGCACGCTCAGGATGTTTTCTTCGACCGTCATGTTTCGGAAGACTGACGCTTCCTGGGGGAGATAGCCGATGCCGAGACGTGCGCGTTTGTACATGGGAACCGTGGTGATATTTTCACTATCGAGAAAAACTTCACCCCCGTCAGGCCGCACAAGACCGACAATCATGTAGAATGTGGTAGTTTTCCCTGCACCGTTCGGTCCGAGAAGCCCCACAACTTCCCCCTGTTTTACCTCTATGGAGGAGCTTTTAACAACTTCGCGCTTGTTATAGATTTTTTTTAGCTTGTTACAGCTCAGTGTTGCTTTCATGCCAGTGCTGAAAAGGTAGTGTTGTGCTCTCGTGTAGAGTTCGTTGATCGTTCAGAGAAAGAGGGGTGGGTGGTACAATAAAAAACGAGGCTATGAACCTCGTTTTTTACCTGATAACGTTCTGATAACGGAAAGAGGAATAAACCAGCGTTGTTTACCGCTCAGTCTTTGAACCGCTTTTCGATATCCTTGGTAGGCTTGGCATAACCTGACTTCTTCGGAGATGAGCCTCTGAAGACGGATGAGGAAGATGAACCACCATAAATAAACGGATAGGCATTCTTCAACAGGCGCTTTGTCGATTTTCCAACATTTTCCATGTAATCACCCATGACCCACCAATGACCATCAATGAAGACCTCTACGAATCTGCCGTAAGCCCGTCCCCAGTTGGTAAAAACCCCATTTATATTAACCATGGCTTCTTGTTTTTTAGGTTTAACTACACTCTTGGCGAAATCTAATAAATCCACTCGTGAAAAAAAAATATTTTATCTTCAGTTAATCATCTTTCTGTCAGCAGCAACAGCAGCAACAGCAGCAAAAATCGCAATCGGTGAGTATCATTTTTTTGTTGTTTGGGCCTGTTATAGCGTAGTGACTTGTGCTGTAACAAGATGAGGGTGACGGGTCTTCATAACGGTTGAGAAATTTTAGAAACTCATGGGAAAAGTAATGCCTTACAGGGGGCTTTGGCCGACGCTGCATGAAACCGTTTTTATGACGGAGGGCGCCTTCGTTATTGGCGACGTCCATATTGGCGCCAATTCGAGTGTCTGGTTCAATGCGGTGGTACGGGGTGATGTTTGCCCGATCCGTATTGGTGAAAAAACCAGTGTGCAGGATAATGCAACGCTGCATGTTACGCATGATACCGGGCCATTGAACATAGGAAACTGTGTCACCATTGGTCATGGTGCAGTGCTTCATGCCTGTACAGTGAAAGATTATGTGCTTATCGGCATGGGTGCAGTGCTGCTTGATGACTGCGTGGTTGAACCCTGGTCGATTGTAGCTGCCGGTGCGCTGGTAAGGCAGGGGTTTACAGTGCCTTCAGGGATGCTTGTTGCCGGTGTTCCCGCTAAAGTGATGCGCCCGATAACCGAGGCTGAGCGGCGCAATATTGAGGAGTCGCCTGAAAACTATGTGCGTTATTCGCAGAATTACCGGGAAGATGAAAAACACTCTTGAGAAAAGCGGTCTTCTTCTCCGATTTCGTTAAATTGCGCCAGAACTTTTTGATTGTTTCCCGGCAGGCATGGCGTTTTTGTGGTAGCCCGGCCTCTCCTGGTTTTTTTTAAACGCATCCCACGAAACTCTTTTTCTTTTTATGATGCAAAACGATGTTGTTGTTATTGGCGGTGGCATAAGTGGCCTCAGCCTTGCTTATTATTGTGTACAGGCCGGGATGAAAACCACGCTGCTTGAAAAAAATGAGAGTCTTGGCGGCTCTTTTGCCTCTCCTCAGTACAGTTCCAATGGAAAAAAATTCTGGATGGAGCTTGGAGCCCACACCTGTTACAGCTCTTATCAGAACCTGCTTGATATCGTTGAAGGCTGTGGCGTGACGAATACAATCATTCCTCGCGCCAAGGTTCCTTTTACGTTGTTTGTTGATGGAAAAATCCGCTCGATTGTTTCCCAGCTTAATATTCTGGAACTGCTTGTTTCCGTTCCGAACCTCTTCAAGCTGAAGAAGACCGGTCTGAGCGTCCGTTCCTATTATTCGAAAATTGTAGGGGAGAAGAACTACGAGGAGGTAATCCGTCACTTTTTCAATGCAGTTCCTTCGCAGCAAACGGATAATTTTCCGGCCGATATGATGTTTAAAAGCCGTCCGAAAAGAAAGGATGTGCTCAAGAACTATACTTTTCAGAATGGTCTGCAGAGTGTTGCACGCGCTATTGCTGCAAAAAGCGGTCTGAATGTTTTTACCAGTCAGGATGTTAATTCAGTAGTTTATAAAGATGGTCTCTACGAAATCAGAAGCGCCGGAGGGGGAGAGTATTCGGCCAAAACCCTTGTTCTGGCAACGCCCTCACTGGTTACCTCAAAGCTTTTGAAGGAGAGTAATCCCGATCTGGCGCAACATCTCGCCAAACTCAAGGCGGCTGACGTTGATTCTGTAGGCGTTATTGTCCGCAAGGAGAATAGTAAGCTCAAACCGGTTGCGGCTCTTATTTCGCCCAACGATGTTTTCTTTTCAGTGGTCTCCCGCGATACGGTACCTGACGACAACTATCGTGGTTTTGTTTTTCATTTTCAGCCGGGTCTGGATGAAAAAACCAAAAGAAGCCGCATTACGGAGGTGCTTGGTATCGGGTTTTCGAAGATAGAGCATACCGAAGCAAAGCACAATACGGTGCCAACACTGCAGCTTGGTCACCACCAGTGGCTTGAAAAAACCGATCAACTGCTGAAGGGAAAAAAGAGTCTGCTCTTGACGGGCAACTACTTTGGCGGTATGGCTATTGAAGATTGCGTGAGTCGTTCAAAAAGTGAGTTTGCCCGAATGAAAGGGTAAGGTAGGAATGGTGCAAAGAGTTGTTTTTTATCACTAAAAAAGGAGGAGTGCATGGCGCAGGCAAAAAAAGGGGATACCGTAAGAGTTCATTATACCGGAACGCTTGATGACGGTACGATGTTCGACACATCGGCTGATCGTGAGCCACTTGAGTTTACCATAGGCGGCGGAGAGGTTATTGTGGGATTTGATATCGCAGTTCTCGATATGGCCCCCGGAGAAAAAAGGGTTTCAGTTATTGCGGCCTCGGATGCTTATGGCGTGCACAGCAAAGAGCTGGTCACCGACGTTGACCGGGAACACTTTCCTGCCGACATGGAGCTTGAAATTGGCCAGCAGCTTCAGGTGGGATTAGCCGACGACCAGCAGGCCATTGTGATGATTGTTGACTTGAGTGAGACCGCCGTCACGCTCGATGCCAATCATCCGCTTGCAGGCCAGCAGCTCACCTTTGAAATTGAGCTTGTCGAAATTCTTTGAGTGGCCTCTTTTCAGTGCACCGAGCATGAAATACAGGGGTCGTAGGAGCGCACCATCATTTCGCAGAGCTTTTCTGTCTCCCTGTCATCTTTTTCCTCTTCAAGCGCCTGCCGGGCAAGGGCCCGCAGGTCGCTGTGAATATTTCCATTATTCTGTGTCGTAGGGATAACACAGTCCGCTTTGACCACATGTCCCGCAGCATCAGTTTCCATAGAGTGATAGAGTATTCCCCGTGGAGCTTCAACCGCTCCGGTGGCCGCACCAGCTTTGGGTGCGTACGGAGTTTTTATCTCTTGGAGATCCATGTCGAGCAGCGAGTTGATGAGATTCTCCGCCTCTTCAAGGATATGAACGCATTCGACGAGTTGTGCGATAGTGTTCATGAAGGGGTTGTGGCAGATTGGTCGCAGCCCGAGCTGTTCGGCGGTCTCCCTCGCTTTTGGATGCAGGAGTGCATGGTTATTGTTGAAGCGGGCGAGTGCTCCGGCCACAGAGGAGTCGCGGCTCAGACGGGTGAATTTCGAGGTCGAAAACTCCCGGGTGTACTCGTTGGTCATCAAGAGATAGTCATTCTCATCCCGGTTCACACCATCGGTTGAGATCAGGCGTCCGCCGATTGAGGGGTAGCTTGAGCCGTTGCAGAGAGAAATAAATTCGGTTTCGCGGCTGAAATCGGGCATGACGAGGGAGCTGAAAAAAGAGCAGGCACTCTCCAGTGCCGGTTTTCGCTCCTGAATCATTGTGCGCAGTTGCAAGAGCCTCTGCTTGTCGGGGGCCTTGCTGAGTCCTCCAATTACAAGCGTGACGGGATGGGTGCAGCGTCCGGCACTGACGCTGCTGATTTCGTTTCCAAGTTCCTTGATTTGCAAGCCCGCCCTGACCAGATCAGGATGGGATTGCATGAGTGGTATCACGCTGGATGTGCCGATAAAATCGGGAGCCATGAGAAAAAAGAGGTGCAGGGCGTGGCTTTGAAGGGTTTCGCCCTGCATGGCCAGCAGCCTTGTTTGTTCTGCGGCCAGCGGTGGCGTAATCTCCATGGCCCGTTCAAGTGCCCTGATGCTCGCAAGGGCGTGGCTGATGGAGCAGATGCCGCAAATTCTTGAAGTGAGAAATGGTACCCTTTCGGCGCTTATTCCTTTAAGCATCACCTCAAAAAAGCGGGGGGTTTCAACAACCGCCCACCGGGCTTCTACAAGTTCACCATCCTTGACGGTAATATGGATATCGGCATGTCCTTCCACTCGTGAAAGGTGACGGATAGCTATGGCATAGTCACGCTTCATGGTTCAGGAATGGTTCAAAGGCGTTATAAAAAGCCAGTTTTTCATGCAGGTCGTCAAGGCTGAGCCCGCGCTCTTTGACCAGTGCCAGAAAAGCCGCCATGTTGATCTCCTCTGCCGGGCCACGGCAGCCGAGGCAGGGAGTTTTTCCGCTGGTGCAGACGGCATTGCATCCGGCACGGGTAACTGGCCCGAGGCAGATTTCGCCAAGCTCAAAGAGGCAGGTGGTGAGCTGCGCCTTGCATTCAACGCAGACCGGGTATTTGGGGAGCGTCACCAGCGAGCCTTTGACGAGGCTTACCACAATGCGCTCCACCTCTCTCTTGTCTACCGGGCATCCGGGAATGAAAAGATCAACCTCGACCAGGTCGCTGATTTTTCGAACCGGCAGGGTTTCAATCGCCATACCGGGATAGACCTCATCAATCAGCTCCTCGACAGGATGGCGGTTTTTGAGGCTGTTGACCCCGCCGAAACAGGCGCAGGTGCCATAAGCCACAAGGATTTTTGCCTGTTTGCGTATCTTCAGCAGTCGCTCCACCTCATCCTGACGGCTGATACTTCCTTCAATAAGCGCGATATCATAATCATCGTACCGCTCGGAAGAGATCTCCCTGAAATTGCGCACATCAAGCAGCCCGAGAAAGTCGGGAAGTGATGACTCGCAGTTAGCCAGTTGCAACTGGCACCCTTCGCAGCAGGTAAAGTCGAACGAGGCGATTTTCAGCCTTTCAAAGGGAACTCCCTTGTGCGTCATCGTTTTTTCCATCCTAAATGGCCTCCTTGAGATTCATCACTGACCAATAATCGAAGACCGGGCCGTCAATACAGGTGAATGTTGAGCCAACCATGCAGCGGCAGCATTTGCCCATGCCGCAGTGCATCCGCCGCTCCAGTGAAACGAACATGCGGTTCATCGGTATGCCGAGCCGGTCGAGCCAACTGCAGACAATTTTGAACATCACCGGCGGGCCGCAGACGATGGCGTATGTGGTTGCGGTAGCAATGGTGATATCGTTGAAGAGATCGGTAATCATACCTTTTTTCCCCAGCCACTGAGGGTCGGCACGCTCAACAATGGTGTGCAGATTGATATGGTTGATCATCTTCCACTCATCGAACTGCCAGGTGAAGAGGAGCTGCGAAGGCTCTTTTGCGCCGTAGAGCAGATGGACGTCAAGAAAGCGGTCGCGATGTTCGTTGAGCCAGTAGAGAGGGGCACGCAGTGGCGCTATGCCAAGTCCTCCGGCAATCAGGAGGATGTTGTGCCCAGCCATTTCATCCATCGGGAAGGCCGATCCGAAAGGGCCTCTTATGGCCACACGGGCTCCCTCTTTAATCGAAAAGAGCGCTGAGGTAACATGGCCCACCTTGCGGATACAGAGTTCCAGAAACTCATGGTTGCTGCTGGAGCTTGAAATCGAAATCGGCACATCACCGTAGCCAGGAACTTCAAGCATGAGGAACTGGCCGGGCTTGAACCGGAAGAGCGCGCGCTCCACGGGGTCGATAATGCGGAGCTGAAAAAGCTTTTCCTGCTCCGTCAGGCGGACGATATTACTGACCATGCACTTGTAGCCGAAGTCGGTTCTCATGATTTCTGAACGGCGGTTAAAATCCGGCACCGATGAAGCAAAATCCTCCCGGTTTATATCTTGCGGGGGGATGACGAAACGCAGGTCATGCATGATTCCTTCTCCATTCTGAGATCGTTGATGACATCTTTCGGGTTAATCCCTGCCAGGCACGCCCTTCCGCACCGGTTGCAGCCAACGCAGATCTGCTGGCTGGCGTTTTCGGCAAATCCCCGGTGCTGATGGTAATAGCGATACTTCAACCGGTCGCCATTTTTTGGACGGAAATTGTGCCCTCCAGCCACAACGGCAAAATCGACAAGGTTGCAGGAGTAGAGCTTTTTTTCGCGTGAAGCTCCGTTGAGGTTGGTATCGAACGACTCCGTGAGCGAGTAACAATAGCAGGAGGGGCAGACCATGGCGCAGGTGCCGCAGTTGAGGCATTTGTCGCCCCATTTTTCCCAGACAGGGGAGTCGAACTCAATGTCGAGAATGGTTGGCAGGGCGGTAACGTCAATGTCGGTTTGAAAACCGTTCTGAATGAGCTTGCGCCGTTCCACCAGCATGCAGTTGTCGTCATAGTTCGGCTCTCGGGTTTCAAACTCCCGGAGAAAGTTGAACGCTTTCGACGAGTTGATTGAGAGGTAGTAGTGGTCGCCGATATCCGAACAGAAGAGGTTAAAGCCGGTCGTGACGGTGTGATGGTTCATTGATTTGCAGAAACAGTCGGGCAGGGGCAGATGATCCATGCCGATCACAAAGCTGTTTTTGCGTCGGGCCAGATAGCCGGGAGAGGGAAAATGGCCATTGAGCAGGACATCGTCAAGAATGTTCAAAGCGCTGATATCACACGCCCGCAGCCCGATCAGTACCACGGGGTTTGCCTCGTAGCTTATCTGCTGCTCCCAGTCATTGCCGTGAAAGTGAAAGTGTGACAACTCTTCGCGGAAAGGCAGAAAAAAATGCTTGGCCGATGACGCCGTAGCGCTGTAGTCGAAGGCGATGTCAGCAACAGAGTGAACAGGCTGGAACTGATACACCGCGTTGCCCCGGTGGTCGGTAGCAACCTGTTTCGGTCCGAAAGAGCGGTTACTGTGCACAAGTGCATCAACAAACCCTGTGAACTCTTTTTTTGAAATGACTTTGTAGATCACTGCTCCAAGTCTCCTTTTTCTCGTTCCTGATTTCGAGAGCGTTTCAATGAAAAATCAAGCCTCTTCAAAGGTACACTAAATTACGCTTTCTATGGTCTTTTTTCAAGCTTGTAGACCTTGTCGTTTTTCTTCACCCTTGCGCACTTGACGGTGACGCTGTCGCCCTTGGTCGCTTCCGTAGCGGGTTGATCGTTGGTGTAAAAGGTTTCGGCAATGCAGGTGACAACTCCGGTTTTTGGCCCGAGGATTGAGAGCTTGTTGCCGCTTTTGAGCGTTCCGGCATACATGAGGAACTCAGCCACCCCGGCCTTTGGATAATATTTCTTTACCTCTCCGATGTAGCTTTTTTTCTCTTCTGCCAGTGAACCATACTCGCGAATCCATGCGTCAAAAGGTTTGCCAAAATAAAACCCCTCCGAAAATCCCCGGTTATAGACCAGAGCCAGCTCTTTTTTGAGCTTGATGGTCAGTTGGCTGTACTCACTCCTGAAGTTTGCATCGCTGCGCTGAAAGGTGCAGAAATCAAGCGCCGAGCGGTATGCCGCCGTTGCCGTGTGCACATATTCCGGGCTTCGGCTTCTGCCCTCAATCTTGAAGGCACTGATGCCCGAATCAATGAGCACATCAAGAAATTCAATGGCGCAGAGATCTTTGGGGCTCATCACATACTCAGTTCCAAGCTGAAGCTCTTCGTTCTCCTCTGGATCGGTAATGATATACTGGCGTCGACAGGGTTGCACGCACTCCCCACGGTTTGCCGAGCGACCAAAAAGCTCCTGCGACATAAAGCAGCGCCCCGAAACCGCGACACACATCGCCCCGTGCACAAAGCACTCAATCTGCACATCAAGTCGGTCACTCTTTATGTTGCCGGTAATATGGCGCACTTGTTCAATGCTGAGCTCCCGTGCCAGCACAATCATTTTTGCCCCGAGGTCGGCATAGAACTTGACCGCACGGTAGTTGCTGACGGAGACCTGTGTTGAAATATGAAAAGGCATGTCAGCCTTCCGGCATGATTCAATAACCGCCATATCGGAGCAGATAATAGCGTCAAGACCGGCTTGCTTGGCCGCCGACACGGTCTGTGTCATCTTTTTCAGTTCGCTGTCATAGACAATGGTATTGAGCGCCAGGTATCCTTTTGCCTGGTATGTTGAGCAGAGCCTTGCCAGCTCGGGAAAGTCAGCCGGACTAAAATTGCTGCTCCCCGCACGCATGTTATAGCCTTCAGCTCCAAAATAGACGGCATCGGCACCCGCCTTCAATGCGGTGACCAGTCCGGTCATGTCGCCCGCAGGCGCAATCAGTTCAACCTTTTTTTCCTGCATGTACAAATTTTCCATTGAGAAAACAGCAATACCATGATGGCGGTGTGACGGAGAGGTGCTGTACCTTATCCGCCAGATAATGTACGTAAGGGGTGACAATAATGGCAACAATAATCACTCATGAATTGAGAGTTCCACGCGGGTGTTCCCATCTTTCGGCTTGTCAAGGTTGCCTTCAGCCATCACTTTTCCTGATTTCAGACAGAGGGCTTACGGAGTAAGTCTTATAACGCATGATTGTATAAGTTATTGTTTTTTGTATTTTAGCATGGATAAAATGATGGAAATAAGCTGCAAACCTTGCGTTAGGGAGGAGCATATTTATCGAAAATTCACGGAAAACCTCGCCCTTCAGGGCGGGGATGGATAGCGTGGCCACTGCAAGTGGCCTGTTTGTGCGCCCAGCATGTGCAAAATCTTGAAGGTG